>NZ_JBOY01000018.1:0-1149 GCF_000647775.1 Pseudomonas sp. RL
TTCGCCTCGGCACCGGCGAAACCGGCGCCGAGGCATGCCTGGTCAGAACGGCATCTTGAAGCCGGGCGGCAGCTGCATGCCGGCGGTCATGCCGGCCATCTTGTCCTGGCTGTTCTTCTCGATCTTGCGCACGGCGTCGTTGACGGCGGCGGCGATCAGGTCCTCGAGGATGTCCTTGTCTTCCTGCATCAGGCTGTCGTCGAGGCTGACGCGCTTGACGTCATGGCGACCGTTCATCACCACGCTGACCAGCCCGGCGCCGGCCTGGCCGGTCACCTCGGCGTTGGCCAGCTCTTCCTGCATCTTCTGCATCTTTTCCTGCATCTGCTGGGCCTGCTTCATCAGGCCTGCCATGCCACCTTTCATCATGATGGGTTCCTCAGGTGTTCAAGGGTTCGATGGAGTCCGGGCGAATCATCGCGCCGAACTGTTGGATCATTTCGCGCACCAGCGGGTCGTCATGGATCGACTGCTCGGCCTGGCGCTGACGCTCGGCACGCCCGCGCGCAGCGGCCTGGGCGGGAGTTTCCTGCTCGGGGCGGACGATCTCCACCTCGAGCTGTACGCTGCGGCCCAGGTAGTGATTGAGCGCCTCGTTCATGCGGCGCAGCTGGGCGGCATTGAACAGCGCACTCTGGGTCGGCTCCAGGTGCAGGCGCCAGGTATCTCCGGCCGCCACCAACGAGCAGTTGGCGGCGATGCTGGCAGTCAGGCCGGCCAACCCCAGGCGCGGATAGATATCCAGCCACTCGGCCGCCAGTCCGGTAGCCGGCTGCGCGGCGGGCAACTGATCCTCGGCAGGCGCCGTTGTCTCGTCAGCATCCGCGTAGTCGTAGCTGGCCAGGGAATCGTAGTAATCATCGGCAGGGGGCGGCGGTTCGTCATCGTCCCGGCCGTCATCGACCTCGGTACTGATATCCGGCGCCGCCGCGCCCTGTTCAGCCACTGGTCCGGGCGTCGGCTCGCTCACCACCGAAACCGGCGCATCCTCCCAGGGGAGATCAATAGGCTCTTTCGCTACCGGCGCAGCGGGCGGCTCGGTCGCGACCGGCACGGGTTCTACCACCACACTTGCCGCTGCGGCCTGCGGAGCCGGAGCCGGAGCCGGAGCCGGAGCCGGAGCCGGAGCCGGAGCCGGAGCCGCCACAG
>NZ_JBOY01000019.1:0-1953 GCF_000647775.1 Pseudomonas sp. RL
CGCACCATCCCGGCGGCGGCCAGCCGGCCTGCCTGCCCCACCGCCAGCGAGCCGCCCACCGAGCGCAGCAGCGCCTTGCCGGCACCGGCCAGCACCAGGGACGAGCCGCCGGTTGCGATGCCGGCCAGCACATCGACGGCCAACTGCGGGGCGAATTCCACCAGGGCTTCCAGCGCGTAGATGCCGGCATCGGTCAGGCTGTCCACGTCCTCCCAGGACGCCACGGTCGCCGGGCTCTGCATGGCCTCCAGGATGTTGCGGGCCATCCCTTCCTCGCCCCACTCGGCCAGCGTGTCGAGGCCGGTGACCTCGCCCAGCGCGTTGGCGAAGCCGTAGAAGGTGCCCTGCAGGTTGTCCACGCCACGGTCCCAGGCACGGGACACGACGCCACGTTGGGTCGGATCGAACAGGTTGGTCGGTGCCCCGGCGGACGCCCGCAGGGCACCGGAGGCACTGGCGGCGGACAGCGCTTCCAGGCGCTCGGCACGGGCATCGGCCACCAGCTGCTGCCACTGGTGGGTGGCCGCCAGACCCTCGGGGGCCTTGCCCAGGGCGCGCTGAGCGCCACGCATGTAGGTGGTCTCGGTGGACCCGGGGCTCAGCCGATCCGACAGCGGCTGGGCCAGCCCGTCGGCGACCATTTCCGCCTCCAGGGACGGCCCGCCGGTGGGCGACTCCAGGGCGCGCAGATCACGCCCGTAGCTGGAGCCACGGGACTCGCCCGGCGCATAGCCGGCGTCCAGGCCCAGCTCGAGGGCATCGCGGGCTTGTGCCCAGCCCGGCTCGGCCGGCTTTTTCTCGGGGGCGTCGGCGCCAAAAAGGCGAATGGGTCGACCGTCCTGGTAGTACGTATCCCCGTCATAGACGTAACGGTCGGACATGAAAAAACCCCCGTAGCGGATGGCCTAAGTTTACCAGCGCAATGGGGTTTTGTTTGCTGTGCAAACGCCAATATTCTTCTACTAACGTCCACAAACACAAAAGCCCCGCTCACTAGAGCAGGGCTTTCATTTTATGCAACCAAAACTATGCTGTTACATGTCGTTTTACTTTGATTTCTATTTGCAAATCTGCTTTAGCAAGCAGATTCACCAGAGCGTCCAAGGAAAATTTATCAATTTTCCCTTTCAATAGATCGCTCAGACGTGGCTGCGTTACATGGAGACGCTCAGCTGCTTCTTTCTGCGTAACTCCCCAACTATTTACAACATCCGTCACCGCTCTGATCAATGTAGAGCGTACACGCAAGTTTTCAGCTTCTTCTGGCGACTCAACCAACGCATCCCACACACTGGAGTAGCGTTCGTTTGCCATACATTTACCCTCATATAATACACAATCTATATAAACTTCGAGTTACCTAGGAAGAAAGCTCCCCCTTCTACTGAAGGGGGAGCTGTCACTACCACGCCTCGCCGCGCTGATCAGCCCAGTGACTTCAATCTAGCCTTCGCCAGGTCGATGTCACGCTTTTCCGTCTTTTCAGTGGTTTTTGGGAAAGCATGTAATACATAGATCACGTCCCCCCTGTTAACCACATAAAACACGCGAAAAGCCCCGTCGTCACACGCAATTCGAATTTCCTTGACCCCTGGACCCACAGTTTTCATAGGTTTCCAGTCATCTGGCTCGCCTCCTTGCTGCAGGGTTTCAAGCTGATATCCTGCGCGTAATTTGGCTTCCTTGGGAAATTCTCGAAGGTCTTTCTTACTACTGCCAACAAACTCGATTTCTTTTTTGTTCTGGTACTGCATTGGGTCTCCCTAGCCGCCAATAGCGAGCGAAAATTAATCTATGCGCTTTCATACGATTTCCTCGTTAGTTCCATCTTCTTAGGTGCGTGGCGCTGCCGAAACTATGGCTTTTCTGCGACTCTAGCGCACCTTTCTCTGTGAGAGATTGCTGTGTTGCTGTGTTGCTGTGTTGCTGTGTTGCTGTGTTGCTGTGTTGCTG
>NZ_JBOY01000020.1:0-45742 GCF_000647775.1 Pseudomonas sp. RL
GGGCCGCCGACGGGGCAATGGTCGAACATTCCAGCACCAGGCAGTCGGCGGGCAGCGCGGCCAGCAGGCCTTCTTCGCCCAGGTACAGCTCCTCCACCTGGCGCCCGGCTGGCAGCATGCTGATCACCGCATCCACACTGCTGGCGGCATCGCGGGCCGAGGTAGCTGCCCGCGCGCCTTCGCTGGCCAGTTGAGCCACCGTTGCCTGTACCAGGTCGAATCCGCTCAGGGTGTGACCGACCTTGAGCAGGTTGCGGGCCATGGGCAGGCCCATGTTGCCGAGTCCGATAAAGGCGATACGGGCCATGGCGGCTCCTCCGTACGGGGGCTGTTGAGGTTTCGGCACCTATAGATCGGCCAACGGATGCGCGCCCTCCCATGTCGGCTGGAAATGCGCCGCGACCACGCTGGCTGGCACCTGGTCCACCTCCGGCCAGTGCCACTGCGGATGGTTGTCGCGGTCGATCAGGCGGGCGCGCACCCCTTCGGCAAATTCGGGGTGGCGGCAGCAGTTCAGGCTCAGCGTGTATTCCAGGCGGAACACCTCGGCCAGCGACAGGTGGCGGGCACGGTGCAGCTGCTCCCAGATCAGGTGTGCGGTCAGCGGGCAGCCGCCGCTGAGGGTCTGGCCGGCGCGGCTGAGCAACGGATCGGCATCGTCGCGCAGGCTGCTCAGCGCCTGCCAGGCGGCGGGCAGGTCGGCGACGTCGAGCAGTGCATCGAGGCGCGCGCGCAACGGTAGCCATTGGGGTTCGGGCAGCCGGGGAATAGCCTCCAGCTCCAGTGCCTTGAGCAGGCTGAGTAACTGGCGCTCCGGCTGGCGTTGCCAGTTCAGCTGCATCAGGCCGGCCAGCAGGGCATCCTGCTGACTGTCCAGGAGCACACGGTCGGCCAGGCCCAGTTGCAGCGCGTCATGGGCGTTGAGCTGGGCGCCGCTGAGCGCCAGGAACAGTCCGAAGCGCCCCGGCAGCCGGGGCAGGAACCAGCCGGCGCCGACGTCCGGGTACAGGCCGATGGAAATTTCCGGCATCGACAGCCGCGAGCCGGGTGTGACGACGCGCACCGCCGCGCCTTGCAGCAGGCCCATGCCGCCACCCATCACGTAGCCGTGGCCCCAGCACAGCAACGGCTTGGGGTAGGTGTGCAGCCGATAGTCGAGGCGGTATTCGTCGGCGAAGAAGCGCGCCGCCAACGGCGGTACCTCTCCCGGATGCTGGCGACAGGCCTCCACCAGCTGGCGCACGTCGCCGCCAGCGCAGAAGGCCTTTTCGCCCGCGCCGCGCAGCACCACGCAGGCGATCTCCGGGTCGTCGGCCCAGGCGCCCAGGCGCGCGTGCAGGGCTTCGATCATCGGCAGGCTGAGCGCGTTGAGGCTCTGCTCCGCGGCGAGGGTCGCCACGCCGATACGCTGGCCGTGCAGGCCGGAGTGCTCGGCGAATTGCACGTTCATGTGTTGCGCCAGCGCGGGTCGCGCTTTTCCAGGAAGGCGTTGACGCCTTCGCGGGTGTCGTCGGCGTCGAACAGGTCGACGAAGCGTTCGCGTTCGGCACTCAGCCAGCTGTTCGGCGCTCGCTCGCGGGCGCCCTGGATCAGCGGCTTGATGGTGCGCACCGCCACCGGGCTCTGGCGCGCCACCCGTGCGGCCAGCATCAGCGCGGTGCCGCGTGCCTCGCCACTGTCCACCAGTTCCTCGATCAGGCCGATGCGCAGCGCGGTCTGCGCGTCGATGCGTTCGCCGCACAGGATCATGCGCTTGGCCCAGCCTTCGCCGACCAGCCAGGGCAGCGCCTGGGTGCCCCCGGCGCAGGGCAGCAGGCCCACCGTGGCTTCCGGCAGGGCCAGCTGCGCCTGGCGCTCGGCGATGCGGATGTCGCAGGCCAGCGCGCACTCCAGGCCGCCGCCCATGGCGTAGCCGTTGATGGCGGCGATGGACACGCCGCGGAAATCGCGCAGCGCCTCGAAGGCCTCGCCGAACAGCCGGGCCATGTCCCGCGCGCGGGCCTTGTCGCCGTCGGCGAACAGCTTGAGGTCGGCGCCGGCGCTGAAGAAGCGCTCGCCCTGGCCGGTGATCACCAGCGCATAGATGTCATCGTCGCGGTTCAGGTGCTCGATCAGCAGCTTGAGGCCGATCAGCGAGTCGCGGTCCCAAGTGTTGGCGGGCGGGTGGCTGATGGTGATCAGCGCGGTGTGGCCGATCTTTTCCACGGTGAGCTTGTGGGTCAGCTCCAGGGGGATGGACTGGTAGGGTTCGACGGCGTGGGTCATGCAGGTCCTCCGTTCGGGCCGGTCTACGGCGGGTTCGAATGGCCCCTCGCAGGGCCGCCTGTGCGCCCGGCGCCCGGGGGCGTAGTCGTTGAGATAACCATAGTCGCCGTGCGGCCCGGAGAGTCGATCGGCAGCAGTTGCCTGCCAGCCGGCGGGAGCATCCCGGCGAGCTACAGGAGCTTGTCCGGCTGGCCGGCCGCGCGGCGCTCGGCCTGCCACTCGCTCAGGCTGGGCGCGCCCTGTTCGCCGTCCAGGTGGTGGACGATCTCGAAGAAGTCCTGGTGCAGCGGATCCTTGAGCACCTCGGCGCGTGGTTTGACCTTGACCACATAGGTGCGTTGCACGTTCTGGTGGTCGAAGGCCCGCCATTCCTGCTCACCCTTGAGCAGCCGGTAGCGGTGCCCCTCCAGGGCCTTGATCACCGCCTCGCTCTTCAGGCTGCGGGCGCGCTCCACGGCGTCGCTCCACTGGTGGACGATGCCGTAGGCGTGGGCGGCGGAGCTGGTCGGGTAGACCTGGTAGCGCTCGACATAGGCCTTCACGAAGGCGCGGCCACGCTCGCTGTCCTCCATGTCCGGTACCCGCCAGGTCCAGGGGGTGGTGCCGAGCACGCCTTCCATGATGGAGGGGCCGGCCTGTTCGACCATATGCCCGGTGATGTTCGGCACCACCACCTGCATGCGCGAGGTCAGGCCTGTCTCGTGAGCGATGCGCATGGCGCGCACCAGGTCCTCGCCGAAAAGCACCAGGGCCAGTACCTGGGCATCGCTCTTGCCGGCCAGGGTCAGGGCATCGCGGTATTGGCTCAGGCGTGCGCCGGGAAAGGGTAGGCGCACGCTGGGATGGCGGGCCTGGTCTTCGCTGCCGGTCGCCGTGCGCAGCGACGCCTCGCTGGTCAGTCCCCAGGTGTAATCGGAAGTCACGTAGAAGTAGCGCTTGTTCGGCAGATGCTGGGCCAGGTACTGGCCCAGGGCACGGGCGCTCATGGTGGCGTTGTTGCTCTCCCGGAACAGGTAGCGATGGCCGTCCTTGCCGGTGGTGTCGTTGGAGTAGCCGAGGGTGCCGAAGTAGATCAGGCCGTGCTCGCGGGCGCGCTTGCCGGCGGCGATCGCCACGGCACTGGACGCCCCGCCGAACAGCATGGCGGCGCCTTCCGCGGCCAACTGGTCGACGTTACCCACGGCCTTGTCGACCTGCGAGGCGCTGTCCAGGGTGGACAGCCGCAACGGCCGGCCCAGCACGCCGCCGCGGGCATTGATCTCATCCAGGGCCAGCAGGGCGCCGCGCATCTGCGACAGGCCTTCTTCCTTGTAACTGCCGCTGCGCGGGTAGTTGAGGCCAAGGGTGATGGGATCGGCGGCCTGCACGCCGGTGGCGAGACCAACCCAGAGCGCCAGCGTGGCAGTCAGGCGTTTCATGCGTAACCTCTCGATCTGTATGGAAATTGGAACGTTTGTACGCAAACCTGCCGATGGACGGCATCGGCTTTTGGTCTATAAGGGTGCGCGTTTTGTGTGACAGCTCTCACGTGTCGCGAGCAAGGTCGCGGGCTGGCGTGGCCAGAGTGGGGCCGATTGCCGCGGGTGCGCCTTGACTTGCCGGGAGGGCTTCTCTAGCGTGCCGGCCGGACGAACGAGGGGGTATTCATGAGCGACAACCAGCGCATCAGGCTGGAGCCCGGCTGGAAGGCGGCGCTGAACGAGGAGTTCGCGCAGCCCTACATGCGCGAGCTGGGCGAGTTTCTGCGTAGCGAGAAGGCCAACGGCAAGGAGATCTACCCGCCCGGGCCGCTGATCTTCAATGCCCTGGATTCCACGCCGCTGGACCAGGTGAAGGTGGTGATCATTGGCCAGGACCCCTATCACGGCCCCGGACAGGCCCACGGGCTGTGCTTCTCGGTGCAGCCCGGGGTGCCGGCGCCGCCGTCGCTGCAGAACATCTTCAAGGAACTCAAGCGCGACCTGAACCTGCCGATTCCCGGCCACGGCTGCCTGCAGCACTGGGCCGAGCAGGGCGTGTTGCTGCTCAACACCTCGCTGACCGTCGAGCGCGGCCAGGCGGGTTCCCATGCCAACGCCGGCTGGCAGCGCTTCACCGATCGCATCATCCAGGTGGTCAGCGAGCGCCGCCCGCACCTGGTGTTCCTGCTCTGGGGCGCCCACGCGCAGAGCAAGGAACGGCTGATCGATCCGACCAAGCACCTGATCCTGCGCTCGCCGCACCCGTCGCCGCTGTCGGCCCATCGCGGCTTCATCGGCAACGGGCACTTCAGCCGCGCCAACCGCTACCTGGAACAGCATGGCATGGCGCCGATCGACTGGCGGCTGCCGGAATTGGCCGAGGGGTAGGGCAGCGGGAAGCGTAGGGTGGTCAATGCCTGGCATTGGCCACCGTCCCGCCGGCACGGCGGGCAGCGACGGTCGGATACTCACGCGAGCACCGAACGCATCGCCAGGCGCGCCGTACCGGCGCGCTGGTGGCCAAGAAAACACCTTGACCACCCCACGTCTACGTCGCGATTCGGCGGCGATCAGCCGCGCGCGGCGCGGATCAGCTGCTTCATCTCCTTCACCGCGTCCTTGAAGCCGACGAACAGCGCGTGGGCGACGATGGCGTGGCCGATGTTCAGTTCGTGGATGCCGTCGATGGCGGCCACCGCCTCGACGTTGTGGTAGTGCAGGCCGTGCCCGGCGTTGACGATCAGCCCCTCGGCGCGGCCCAGGCGCACGCCTTCCCGGATGCGTTCCAGCTCCCGGGCCTGAGTCGCGGCATCGGGGGCATCGGCGTAACGACCGGTGTGCAGTTCGACGGTCGGGGCACCGACGCGGCGTGCGGCGCGGATCTGACTTTCCTCGGCGTCGATGAACAGCGACACCTCGCAGCCCAGCGCGCTCAGGCGCTGTACGGCGGCGCGGATGCGTTCTTCCTGGCCGGCCACGTCCAGGCCGCCCTCGGTGGTCAGCTCCTGGCGGGTCTCCGGCACCAGGCAGACATGCTCCGGGCGCACCCGCTCGGCGAAGGCCAGCATCGCCTCGGTGACGCCCATCTCGAAGTTCATGCGCGTCTGCAGGCACTCCTTGAGCAGCAGCACGTCGCGCTCCTGGATATGCCGGCGGTCTTCGCGCAGGTGCACGGTGATGCCGTCGGCGCCTGCTTCCTCGGCATCCAGTGCGGCCTTCACCGGGTCGGGATAGCGGGTGCCGCGCGCCTGGCGCAGGGTGGCGACGTGGTCGATGTTGACGCCCAGCAGAATGGGATCAGGCACGGGGTGGCTCCTTGAGATTCATGAACAGCTCGCGGCTGACCAGGGGTCGGCCGCCCAGATGGGGGGCCAGCGCCTGACGCATCAGGCGCTTGGCGGTGGCAAGGGTAGTGGGCTGTTCCCAGTCGGCGTCGGCCAGGGCGCGCAGATCGCGGCCCAGGAACAGCCCGGGTTGCAGGTGATCGACGGCTTCCAGGCCGGACTCGGGCAACAGGCGGTACCAGACTTCCGCCACCAGCGGCTGGCCCTGGACATCATGGTCAAGGGCGAAGCCGTAGCCCAGCTCGTCGAGCAGTCGCCATTCAAAGGTGCGCAGCAAGGGCTGCAGCGGGCGCCCGGCGGCCAGCGCCTGCAGGGTCAGCGCGTAGTGCTCGAACAGCGCCGGATGCGGGTCGTGGGCCGGCAGCAGGCGGATCAGCAGTTCGTTGAGGTACAGGCCGCTGAACAGCACGTCGCCATGCAGCAGATTCGGGATGCCGTTGGGCTCCAGGCGGGCGACGGTCTTCAGCTCGCCCTTGCCGCGCAGCTCTATCTCCAGCGGCAGGAACGGCCGGGCCTGGCTGCCGGACTTGCCGCGCGCGCTGCGCAGCACCGCGCGCAGGCGCCCCTCGGGGGTGAACAGGTCCACCAGCGCGCTGGTTTCCTTGTAGGGGCGGCTGTGCAGCACGAACGCCGACTGCGGCGCGCCGGCCTGGCTCATGGGGATCTACAGGTCGAGGTAGCCGAGCGAGCGCAGGGCGCGTTCGTCGTCGGACCAGCCGCCCTTCACCTTGACCCACAGGTTGAGCATCACCTTGGAGTCGAACAGGGTTTCCATGTCGCGGCGGGCGTCCTGGCCGATGCGCTTGATGCGCTCGCCCTTGTCGCCGATGAGGATCTTCTTCTGGCCTTCGCGCTCCACCAGGATCAGTGTGTGGATATGCAGGATGCGACCCTCCTGCTTGAACTCCTCGACCTCCACGGTGATCTGGTAGGGCAGTTCGGCACCCAGCTGGCGCATGATCTTCTCGCGCACCAGTTCGGCGGCCAGGAAGCGACTGGAGCGGTCGGTGATCTGGTCTTCCGGGAAGAAGTGCTCGTTCTCCGGCAGGCGCTCGTTGACCAGGTTTTCCAGGGTGTCGAGGTTCTGGGCATGCAGCGCGGAGATCGGCACGATCTCGGCGTTGGGCAACTGCTCGGCCAGCCACTGCAGGTGCGGCAGCAGCTCGGCCTTGTCTTCCAGCTGGTCGGCCTTGTTGACCGCGACGATCAGCGGGCACTTCACGCCGCGGATCTTCTCCAGTACCAGCTCGTCCTCGTCGGTCCAGCGGGTCCGGTCGACCACGAACACCACCACATCGACATCGCGCAGGGCGCTGCTGGCGCTGCGGTTCATGTAGCGGTTGAGGGCCTTCTCGTTGTTCTTGTGCAGGCCGGGGGTGTCCACGTAGATGGCCTGCACCGCGCCTTCGGTCTTGATGCCCAGCATGTTGTGCCGGGTGGTCTGCGGCTTGCGCGAGGTGATGGCCAGCTTCTGGCCGAGGATATGGTTGAGCAGCGTGGACTTGCCCACGTTCGGGCGGCCGACGATGGCCACGTAGCCGCAGCGGCTGATGTCATTCATGTGTGTTCTCCACGCCCAGGGCCACCAGGGCGGCCGCGGCGGATACCTGTTCGGCGATGCGGCGGCTGGCGCCCTGGCCGCAGGTCTTTTCATTGAGCAGGCTGACCCGGCATTCCACGTAGAAGGTGCGGCAATGCGGATCGCCCTGGATGTCCACCACCTCGTACTGCGGCAGCTCGCAGCCACGCGATTGCAGGAATTCCTGCAGGCGGGTCTTGGGGTCCTTGTTGGTGTCCACCAGGGTCAGGCTTTCCAGTTCGTTGGCCAGCCACGCCAGCACACGCTCGCGGGCCTGCTCCATGCCGCTGTCCAGGTAGATGGCGCCGATCAGGGCTTCCAGCGCGTCGGCAAGGATCGACTCGCGGCGGTAGCCGCCGCTCTTCAGTTCCCCCGAACCCAGGCGCAGGTAATCGCCCAGGCTGAAGCCGCGGGCCAGCACGGCCAGCGTCTCGCCCTTGACCAGGCGGGCGCGCAAACGCGACAGCTGGCCTTCGCGGGCCTGCGGGAAGCGCTCGAACAGCGCTTCGCCGGCCACGAAGTTGAGGATGGCATCGCCGAGGAATTCCAGGCGTTCGTTGTTGCGCCCGGCAAAGCTGCGATGGGTGAGGGCCAGGAGCATCAGCTCCTGGTTCTGGAAGGTGTATCCGAGCTGGCGCTCAAGGCGGTTGAGTGGGGGGTTCACTGGACTCTTACGCGGAATTCTTTATCGAAACGAACCACCAGATCGAGATTCTTGATCAGGGGTTCACGCTTTTCGTACTGCAGTCGTGCGTGGAAATACTGGTTTTCCACTTTCACCGTCAAGGCCTTGCGCAGGTCCAGGTCACGAATGCTGTTGACCTGCATGCCCTTGCCGACATGGGTGTAGAAATCGCCAACGCTGCGGATATCGGCCGCCTTGTCGGTTTCGACCGAGGCGATGATCTTCTCCAGCGACAGGTAGTCGAGGTAGTGGGGGATGACCCTGAAGGCGGTGCTGGCGAAGAAGGCCACCACCGCCAATGCCATCAGCCAGCCCAGCAACGACAGGCCTTTCTGGGTGTGCGGGAACGTCATGATCAACCTCGGATGCGGATTCAGAGGCTGCCAAGCCTATAAAAGCCGCCGCCGGCATATTGCCTGACGCCGCACAAATCAGTGGATCAGACCTACCCGGGTAAAGTTCGGCAGGTTGCTGCCCTTGGGTTCCGGCCAGCTCATCCACACCGCGAACGCCTTGCCGACGATATTGCGGTCGGCCACCATGCCGCGCAGCTCGGGATCGATCGCCGGATCGTCCCAGTAACGGCTGTCGTTCGAGTTGTCGCGGTTGTCGCCAACCATGAAGTAGTAGCCTTCCGGTACCACCCACTCGCGGCTGGGCTCGATGCGGTAGCGGCGCATCTCCTTGCGGATCAGGTGTTCCACCGCGCCGAGCTTTTCCTCATACAGTGCAGCGCTGCCCAGCGAGCCGGGCTCCTGCTGCAGGAAGGATTCCGCCACAGGCTGACCATTGATCACCAGGCGCTTGTCGCTGGTGTAGCGCACAGTGTCGCCGGGCAGGCCGACCACGCGCTTGATGTAGTTGATGTTCGGATCGCTGGGGTAGCGGAACACCATGACATCGCCGCGCTGCGGATCACCCACCTCGACGATCTTGGTATCGAGTACCGGCAGGCGAATGCCGTAGGCGAACTTGTTGACCAGGATGAAATCGCCCACTTCCAGGGTCGGCTTCATCGACCCGGAGGGGATCTGGAAGGGTTCGACCAGGAAGGAGCGCAGCACCAGCACGATGGCCAACACCGGGAAGAAGGACTTGCCGTACTCGACGAGCAGGGGTTCCTTGTTCAGCTTCTCCAGCACCTTGTCATCGGCTGCGCCGTTAACCTGGCCCTGGTAGGCGGCAATCGCCGCCCGCCGCCGCGGGGCCAGGACCAGCAGGTCGAACAGGGCCAATGCGCCGCAGATCAGGACGGCGAGAACCAGCAACAGCGGGAAATTGATCGACATAGAACTCAGCTATCCACCTTGAGCACAGCAAGGAAGGCTTCCTGCGGGATTTCCACGCTGCCGACCTGCTTCATCCGTTTTTTACCGGCCTTCTGCTTCTCCAGCAGTTTGCGCTTGCGGCTCACGTCGCCGCCGTAGCACTTGGCAAGTACGTTCTTGCGCAGCGCCTTGACCGTGGTACGCGCCACGATCTGCCCGCCGATGGCTGCCTGAATCGCCACGTCGAACATCTGGCGCGGGATCAGTTCCTTCATCTTTTCGGTCAGCGAGCGGCCCTTCTGATGGGAGCGGTCGCGGTGAACGATCAGCGCCAGGGCATCGACCTTCTCGCCGTTGATCAGCACGTCGAGGCGCACCAGGTTGGCGGCCTGGAAGCGGTCGAAACTATAGTCCAGCGAGGCGTAGCCGCGGCTCACCGATTTCAGGCGGTCGAAGAAATCCAGCACCACTTCGTTCATCGGCAGGTCATAAACCACCTGCACCTGGCTGCTGAGGAACTGCATGTCGCGCTGCACGCCGCGCTTCTCGATGCACAGGGTGATGACGTTGCCCAGGTGCTCCTGTGGCACCAGGATGGTGGCGCGCACGATGGGCTCGCGCATTTCCTGGATGTTGGCCAGGTCCGGCAGCTTGGACGGGTTGTCCACGTAGACGGTGTCGCCGTTCTTGAGCACGACCTCATACACCACGGTCGGCGCGGTGGTGATCAGGTCCAGGTCGTATTCGCGCTCCAGGCGCTCCTGGATGATCTCCATGTGCAGCATGCCGAGGAAGCCGATACGGAAGCCGAAGCCCAGGGCGTCGGAGCTTTCCGGTTCGTACTGCAGCGCGGCGTCGTTCAGGGTCAGCTTCTCCAGCGCGTCGCGGAAATCCTCGAAGTCATCGGAGCTGACGGGGAACAGGCCGGCGTACACCTGCGGCTTGATGCGCTGGAAGCCCGGCAGCATCTCCACATCCGGCGTGGTGGAGAGGGTCAGGGTGTCGCCCACCGGCGCGCCCTGGATGTCCTTGATGCCGGCGATCACGAAGCCCACTTCGCCGGCCTTGAGGTCCGCGGTTTCGGTGTGCTTGGGGTTGAACACGCCGACGCTGTCCACCTGGTGCAGCTTGCCGGTGGACTTGACCAGGATCTTGTCGCCTTTCTTCACGCGGCCGTGCTTGACGCGCACCAGCGAGACCACGCCCAGGTAGTTGTCGAACCAGGAGTCGATGATCAGCGCCTGCAGCGGGGCTTCGATCTCGCCTACCGGCGGCGGCACCACGGTGATCAGGCGCTCCAGCACATCCTCCACGCCCATGCCGCTCTTGGCGCTGCAGGGCACGGCGTCGGTGGCATCGATGCCGATGATCTGCTCGATCTCTTCCTTCACCTTGTCCGGGTCGGCCTGGGGCAGGTCCATCTTGTTCAGCACCGGCATCACTTCCAGGCCCTGCTCGATGGCGGTGTAGCAGTTGGCCACGGATTGGGCTTCGACGCCCTGGCCGGCATCCACCACCAGGATGGCGCCTTCGCAGGCCGCCAGCGAGCGGCTGACTTCGTAGGTGAAGTCCACGTGGCCGGGGGTGTCGATGAAGTTCAGCTGGTAGGTTTGCCCGCTGCGTGCCTTGTAGTACAGGGTCACGCTGTGGGCCTTGATGGTGATGCCCCGCTCGCGCTCCAGGTCCATGGAGTCCAGTACCTGGGCTTCCATTTCCCGGTCGCTCAGGCCGCCACAGATCTGGATGAAGCGGTCAGCGAGGGTGGACTTGCCGTGGTCGATGTGGGCAATGATGGAGAAATTGCGGATATGGCTCAGGTCGCTCACGGGACGTTACTCGATGGGCCGCGGGAACCTCCCGCCGAAAAATAGTCGGAGATTCTACCTGAAGCCCGCAAAGGGCGTCACGTCCGCTGGGGGGAGAGGAAGGGCGCGGGCCCTTCCTCCCGAGGGTTCATTCGGCCAGCTTGAAGGTGATGAAGCTGGCGCGGCCCTGGCGTAGCACACGCATCGACACCGAGCGGTTCTTCGGCAGGTCCTTGGCGACCTGCGCGAAGTGCTGGGACGACTTGATGGCCTGGTTGTTCAGGTGGGTGATGACATCGCCGGGGCGCAGGCCGATGGCCACTGCCGGGCCACCCTGCACTTCCTTGATGACAACGCCGCCCTGCAGGTCGAGGCTCTTGCGTTGTTCCTCGGTGAGCTCGATGACCGTCACGCCCAGTCGGTTGCTGCTGCGTTCCGCACCGTTGTTGCCGCGCGGCATGGCCAGGGGCTCGCCCTCTTCGGGCAGGGCGCCGATGGTCACGTTCAGGGTGCGGCGCTGACCTTCACGCATCACCTCCAGGCGCGTCTTGCTGCCGGGCTTGAGAATGCCGACCCGGTGCGGGAGGTCGCTGGACATCACGATGGGATGGCCGTCGAGGCTGAGGATCACATCGCCGACGCGCAGGCCACCCTTGGCCGCTGGGCCATCTTCCAGCACCTGAGCTACCAGGGCACCGGCGGGACGGTCGAGTCCGAAGGACTCGGCCAGGTCCTTGTTCACTTCCTGGATCACCACGCCCAGCCAGCCGCGGCTGACCTTGCCGGTTTCCTTGAGCTGGTTGGCCACGTCGAGGGCCACGGTGATCGGGATCGCGAAGGACAGGCCCATGAAGCCGCCGGAGCGAGTGAAGATCTGCGAGTTGATGCCCACCACTTCGCCATCCAGGTTGAACAGCGGGCCGCCGGAGTTGCCGGGGTTGATGGCCACGTCAGTCTGGATGAACGGCACATAGCTTTCGTTGGGCAGGCTGCGGCCCTTGGCGCTGACGATGCCGGCGGTCACCGAGTAGTCGAAGCCGAACGGCGAGCCGATGGCCAGAACCCATTCACCCACCTTGAGGTTTTCGGACTTGCCGAGCTTCACGGTGGGCAGATTCTTGCCTTCGATCTTCAGCAGCGCCACGTCGCTGCGCGGATCGGCGCCCACCAGCTTGGCTTCCAGTTCGCTGCGGTCGGACATGCGCACGAGAATCTCGTCCGCGTCGGCGACCACATGGTTGTTGGTCAGCACGTAGCCGTCGTCGGAAATGATGAAGCCTGAGCCCAGCGACTGGGCCTCGGGCTGCCTGCCGTTGCGCGGCACCTGCGGCAGGTTGCGCTCGAAGAACTCGCGAAACAGCGGCGGCAGGCCTTCCAGGTCGGGAATCATCAGTTGCGACTGGCCGCGCGCCGGCATTTTCTGACGGGTGCTGATATTGACCACGGCCGGCGACGCTTCCTCCACCAGTTCGGTGAAGTCCGGCAGTTGGGCCTGGGCCGCCAGGGCGTGACTGCCCAGCAGCACGACCAGCAGGGTGCTCACATAAGTCCGTAGATGTGCTTTCAAGGTTTACTCCCCTTTGCCAAGAGCTACAAAGTCCGGCCGGTGAGTGGTCGGACAGGCGCGCAGCACGACCGGCTGCAGCGCCGGATCATCCGCCGTGCGCAGGCTGCGCCGGCGAATGTAGATCCAGGTGCCAAACAGGCCCGCCAGTCCGGAGAGGATCACCCAGGGCTCTGCAGCCCCCAGGCGATCGGCCAGCAGCGCCATGGCAAACAGCCCCAGCAGGGGCAGTAGATAAACCTGAATGGAGCCGCTGAGCAGCACTTCTTCCTGCACGCCAATGGCGACCGTGTCGCCGACGCGCAGATGAAGGTCGGTCAGTGCCCGAACATGGCCGCGCCGCTCGCCGACCCCAAGGCTGTTCATCAGGCCCTGGCCGCATCCGGCGCGCGCCGAACAGCTGGCACAGGTGCCTCGACGCAGGGTTTCCACCCAGACGGCGTCGGCTTCCACAGCGACGACGCGACCTTCCTGTTCGATCACTGCAACATGACTCCCGAGCCAGAACGAATCGACAGGGCGACCCGCTCGGCCGTGCCCAGCGGAATTTCGCCGATCACGGTGACCAGCAGATCGCCCTGGTCAGTGGCCAGGCGCCGCGATACGGCGGCGGTGGGCCCCAGCTGGCTGCGCTGGTCGATGCTCAGCCCTTCGCGCCAGGGCTCGAGGAATACGGAGAAGCGCGCCAGGCCGTCACCATACACCAGCCAGGCCACCGGAGCGTCTTCGCGCACGGTGCGTTGCTCGACGATGCGCGTGAGGGAAAAACCGGCCGGCAGCCATTCCGAGCGCCAGGCCTGCTCTTCCAGCGAGCGCACCTCGCGGTTCGTCACCGGCCGGCAGGCCTGTCCGGCCTGCAGCTTCGGCTGCTCGACAGGTTCGAAAACGACGTATTGGAAACGCTCCAGCGGCTGGCCATGCTCGTTGAGCAGCAGGGACTTCAGGGGTAGGGCGGTTTCCCGGTCCAGGTACAGCTCGAAGCCATAGCGGTGCTGGTCGCGCGGTCGCAGCGACAGCACCACGGTCTCGCGGCCGGCAACCCGCGACTGGCCGGCCGTGCGGATGTCGTACCACTGGGCCAAGGTGCGCGGTTGCACGCGGCGCAGCCCATCGGCCTGGTTTTCCATGATCTGCTCGTAGCGCGGGCCGGTCATGCATTCCAGCTGACCATTGGTACGCAGACTCTCATGGAACACGCCATCCAGCTGCTGGATGTGCTCGCGCACCTGGCCCTCACGCACCTGACGGTGGATTTCATGGCTGGAGAAGCTGCCATTGCGTTCGTAGACGAAGACGCCCTGGAACTCCTGGCGCTGTTCGGCCTCCTGCAGGCGCAGCAGCCAGTTCTGGCTCTCCGCACCCTGGGCCAGCGGGCTTAGCAGCGCACCGGCCAACAAGCATGGAATAAAGCGCATGCGACTCCCTGTCAGCGATTTTCCAGACTGGCGGCCCGTGCATGGGGCAGGGTGCTTTCAGCGCCACTGCCGGCCTGGCGGGCATGCTGGCGTACATAGTCCAGCAGGCGCTGGTCTTCGGCGGTCAGCTGGGCCTCATGGTCGACCGGCACGGCGAGGGTAGCCTCCCCGGAGGGGTTGTAGCTGGCGAGTACCGCAGGTCCCTGCGCCATGGGGGCTGCACTGCTGGCCGTCGCAGCGGGCTGGGCGCTTTGCTGGGCCATCTGAGCGCCATCCAGGGCGTCCTGGTTGTAGAAGCGCACCCCGGCGAGCACGGCCACGGTGACGGAGGCGGCGATTGCCACACGACCGATGCCGCGCCACAGCGGTGCGCCCACGCCGGAGCGGGACGGCGCCGGCTCCTCGGCCAGTGCGGCGCTAACGCCTGCGGCGATGTTCAGGCCGGGCGCGAAGTACTCGCCGTGCATGGCTGCCCGGGCGATCTGGTAGCGCGACCAGGTGGCCTGCAACTCCGGCTCGCCGCCTGCGGCGAGCACGCGGCGCAACTCCAGTTCGTCCGCCTCGTTATCCATCACCGCGGACAGCGTTTCCCGCAGGGATTCACGATTCATGTCTTTCCTCTCTTGGCTCATCGCCCACCGTCTCAGGTTTGCTCGTGCAACAGGGGTTGCAACGCCTTGTCTATGACCTCACGCGCCCGGAAGATGCGTGAGCGCACGGTTCCCACCGGACACTGCATGACGCTGGCAATGTCCTCATAACTCAGCCCGTCGAACTCGCGCAAGGTCAGGGCCGTGCGCAGATCCTCCGGCAACTGCTGGATGGTGCGATGCACCGTTGCCTCGATTTCGTCCCGCAACATCGCTCGTTCGGGTGACTCGATGTCCTTGAGGGCATGGTCGCCATCGTAGAACTCGGCATCCTCGGCGCTGACATCGTTGTCCGGCGGGCGCCGGCCTCTGGCGACCAGATGGTTCTTGGCCGTGTTGATGGCAATGCGGTACAGCCAGGTGTAGAAGGCGCTTTCACCCCGGAAGTTGCCCAAGGCGCGATAGGCCTTGATGAATGCTTCCTGGGCCACGTCCTGAGCTTCATGCGTGTCATGAACAAAGCGCACGATCAGCCCGAGGATCTTGTGCTGATACTTCATCACCAGAAGGTCGAAGGCCCGGCGATCTCCCCGCTGGACGCGCTCGACCAGCTGCTGGTCCTGTTCCTGGGTCAGCATGCGAATTCCTCTCCGCATCTTTCCCGCCGCACTGGCTGCCGGTCTGGCTTACCTCGATAGACCCAGGCGTTATGCAAAAAGTTCTCCCCCGTACAGGCAAGCAGAATGCCGAGGCGGTGCTTGCCATACATCAGGCGCACTGCCTGTCGTTGTTGATGTTCAGGCATCCGGTTGCAGGTGCCATGGCACGCCTTGCCTGAGCAGGGCATGCGAAGCAATCCTGCTATGGAAAACCGATCCTGAAAAAAGTTCCGCACGCTGTTCATCCTCCCCTCTCGCGGTCGCTATTGTGTCGACCGAGCCCCCGATATACTAGACGCGGTTATTTCGCGGGATTCACTTCATGAGCCAGCATTTCGGGCACGACGTACTGATCATCGGCAGCGGCGCCGCCGGCCTCACCCTGGCCCTTACCCTGCCGGGCAACCTGCGCATCGCGGTGCTCAGCAAGGGGCAGCTGGACAATGGCTCTACGCCCCATGCCCAGGGCGGCGTGGCTGCCGTGCTGGACGATACCGACACCGTGGAATCACATGTCGAGGACACCCTGATTGCCGGCGCCGGGCTGTGCCGCGCGGACGCGGTGCGCTTCACCGTCGAGCAAAGCCGGGCCGCCATCGAATGGCTGATCGCCCAGGGTGTGCCCTTCACGCGGGAAGACACCGGCGACGACGAAGGCGGCTTCGCCTACCACCTGACCCGCGAGGGTGGGCACAGCCACCGGCGTATCATCCATGCCGCCGATGCCACGGGCGCCGCCATCTTCAATACCCTGCTGGACAAGGCCCGCCAGCGGCCGAACATCGAGCTGCTGGACGAGCGTGTGGCGGTCGACCTGATCACCGAACACAAGCTGGGCCGTCCGGGCCGGCGTTGCCTGGGTGCCTACGTGCTGAACCGGGCGACCGGCGAGGTGGACACCTTCGCGGCGCGTTTCGTGGTGCTGGCCTGCGGCGGTGCCGCCAAGGTCTACCTGTACACCAGTAACCCGGACGGCAACACCGGCGATGGCATCGCCATGGCCTGGCGCGCCGGTTGCCGGGTGGGCAACCTGGAGTTCAATCAGTTCCATCCAACCTGCCTGTATCACCCGCAGGCCAAGAACTTCCTGATCACCGAGGCGCTGCGTGGCGAGGGCGCGCTGCTCAAGCTGCCCAGTGGCGAGCGCTTCATGCCGCGTTTCGATGCGCGTGCCGAGCTGGCGCCGCGCGATGTGGTTGCCCGGGCCATCGACCACGAGATGAAGCGCCTGGGCATCGATTGCGTGTACCTGGACATCAGCCATAAGCCGGCGGCGTTCATCAAGGAGCACTTCCCCACCGTCTACGAGCGCTGCCTGGACTTCGGCATCGACATTACCCGCCAGCCCATCCCGGTGGTGCCGGCGGCGCACTACACCTGCGGCGGCGTGCTGGTGGACCAGCATGGCCTGACCGACGTGCCGGACCTCTACGCCATCGGCGAGTCCAGCTTTACCGGCCTGCATGGCGCCAACCGCATGGCCAGCAACTCGCTGCTGGAGTGTTTCGTGTACGCCCGCTCGGCGGCGCAGGACATGCTTGCCAAGCTGGACGACACCGAGCTGCCGCAGGCGCTGCCCAGCTGGGACGCCAGCCAGGTCACCGACTCTGACGAGGATGTGATCATCGCCCACAACTGGGACGAGCTGCGGCGCTTCATGTGGGACTACGTGGGCATCGTGCGCACCACCAAGCGCCTGCTGCGTGCCCAGCACCGGGTCCGTCTGCTGCTCGCCGAGATCGACGAGTTCTACTCGAACTACAAGGTCACCCGCGACCTGATCGAGCTGCGCAACCTGGCGCTGGTGGCCGACCTGATGATCCGCTCGGCGCTGGAGCGCAAGGAGTCGCGCGGCCTGCACTACACGCTGGACTACCCGAACCTGCTGCCCGAGGCGGTCGATACCATCCTGACACCCTGATGCGATTGCGCCCGGCTGGGCCGGGTGCAATCCGCCGTTGCCGGCATCTAGGGCAGCAGGATCACCTTGCGGCATTCGTCCTGATGTTTGTCGAACAGCTCGTACCCCTTGGCGGCCTCTGCCAGGGGCAGGCGGTGGCTGATGATGATCTCGGGCGATAGTCGACCCTGTTCGATATGTTCCAGCAGCTGCGGCAGCAGCGCCTGGACGTGGGTCTGTCCCATCTTGAACGTCAGCCCCTTGTCGAAGGCATCGCCGAACAGGAAGCCGTGCAGGAAGCCGGCATAGACCCCCGGCACGCTGACCACGCCACCCCGGCGTACGGCGGCGATGCACTGGCGCAGCACCTTGCCGACGCTGGCTTCCAGCTTGAGGGTGGCCAGCACGGTTTCCGTGGTGCTGCCCTTGGCCTCGAAGCCGACGGCGTCGATGGCGGCATCCACGCCGCGATGTCCGGCAGTCTGCTCGATGATGGTTGCCGCGGGGTCGTCGTCCTGGGTGAAATCGATGGGAATGACGCCATAGGCCTCCTGGGCGAACTGCAGCCGGTGGGCGAATTGGTCGACCATGAAGATCTGCTCGGCGCCGAGCAGGCGCGCGCAGGCCGCAGTCATCAGCCCCACCGGCCCGGCCCCGTAGATAGCCACGCTGGAGCCGGCCTTCAGGCCGGCGTTCACCGCCGCCTGGTAGCCGGTGGGCAGGATATCGGTGAGAAAGAGTACGCGCTCGTCGGGTAGCGAGGTGGGTACCTTGAACGGCCCTGTGTTGGCCTGGGGCACCCGCACGAACTCTGCCTGGCCGCCGGGAATACCCCCATACAGATGGCTGTAGCCGAACAGCGCCGCGCCCGGGGGGATTTGCTTTTTGTTGAGAATCGCACCCCGCCCCGGGTTGGTGGTTTCGCAGGCGGCGAACAGGTCCTGGCGGCAGAAGAAGCAGTCGCCGCAGGCGATCACGAAGGGCACGATGACCCGGTCGCCGGGTTTGAGCGCCGTCACTCCGGTTCCGACTTCCTCGACGATGCCCATGAACTCGTGTCCAAAGATGTCGCCGTCGCGGGTCTCGGGAATCTTGCCGTGGTAGAGGTGCAGGTCGGAGCCGCAGATTGCCGTGGCCGTGACACGCAGCAGGATATCGTCGGGCTGCTGCAGCTTCGGGTCGGGAACAGTGTCGACTCTGACGTCGTGAGCGCCGTGGTAGGTCAGTGCACGCATGGGGTTCTCCGCTTCCGGGTGAAGGAAATCCCTGGTGAGAGCTTCCAGACCTTGGTGGGCAGCGGCAGGGGCTGCCGGTTCCTTCTTCGGGATCGGCGTGCCTGGGAGGTAGGGGGCGGCTAGCTCGGGTCGGCCCAGCGGTTGCGGCTGAATTTCAGCCGCACGCGCAGACGTCGGTGCTGGTCGGGCGGCAGGGCGTCACGGGGAATGCACAGGCCCTGGCTGAACCCGCGGCCGGGGCGGCGGTAGCGCAGCACGATCAGCCAGGGCAGTGCCAGGCTGTCGGGCAGCAGGCGCACCGCCTGCCAGCCGTGGGCGGTGCTGAACAGATGCCAGCCGCTGGCGTCGCGACGCAGGGCGGTAACCGCGGTCGGTGAGCGCAGCAGCAGATGGCGCGGCAGGGTCCACAGGGCGTGCAGGCCGCACAGGAACACGCCGGTGAGCTGCGCCCAGGCCGGCAGCGCGGCGAGCAGCAGGGCGGCCAGGGCCAGCGCCAGGCTCAGCAGGTAGGTCGCCAGCAGCAGTCGCGAGGGCCGCCAATGGCACTCGAAGGACTCACTTGGGCTGGACACGGTCCAGGATCATCTTGACGATGCGGCGCAGGTCAGCGTCCTCGGGCTCGCCGCGCTGCATGAACCAGCCGAACATGTCCTGGTCCTCGCATTCCAGCAGTTGGCGGTAGCGCGCCTGGTCTTCCGGGTCCAGGTTCGGGTAGACCTCCTGAACGAAGGGCACCAGCAGCACGTCCAGCTCGAGCATGCCGCGACGGCTGTGCCAGAAAAGACGCTTGAGTTCGATATCGTCGGCCATGCGAGGCTCCTTAGCAGAGAGGCCGGCATTATAGGGTCTGGCCGTGTCTCGTCGCGAGCCGGGTCGCCAGGTCCGCAGGTGGCCCATGCGGCGAGAAGATGGCAACCGCTGACAAGCACCACTCAGCCCCTCTATGATCTGCCTTTTCCACACCGAGCCCAGGCATCCTCATGGCCGAATCCGCATTCTTCAGCCCCTTGACCCACGAAGGGGTGTTCGCCGTGCGCGGAACGGACGCCGGCACGTTCCTGCAGGGCCAGCTGACCTGCAATATCAAGTACCTCACCGGGCGCGCCAGTCTGGGCGCGCGCTGCACCCCCAAGGGTCGCATGCAGTCGAGCTTTCGCATCGTGCCGCAGGGCGATGGCTTCCTGCTGGCCCTGGCCGGCGAGCTGCTCGAAGCGCAACTGGCCGATCTGAAAAAGTACGCCGTGTTCTCGCGGGGCACCCGTCTGGCGGACGAGAGCGCCCAGTGGGTGCGTTTCGGCCTCTACAACGGCGATGCCGCGTTGGGTTCGCTCGGTCTTGACGTGCCCGCCGAGGCCAACGCCCTGGTCGAGTCCGATGGACTGTTGGGTATTCGCCTGTCCGCTGGGCGCCTCGAGGTGTGGGCGCCGGCCGAACGTGCGGCCGCCGTGCGGGCCAGCCTGGCGCAGCAGATGCCGGAGGCGCCGCTCAACGACTGGCTGCTGACCCAGGTTCGGGCCGGCATTGGCCAGGTATTTGGTGCCACCCGCGAGCTGTTCATTCCGCAGATGATCAATCTGCAGGCGCTGGATGGCGTCAGTTTTCGCAAGGGCTGCTACACCGGCCAGGAAATCGTCGCCCGCATGCAGTACCTGGGGCGCCTGAAGCGACGCATGTACCGTCTGGCGGTGCAGGCAGAAGCCCCGCCGGTGCCTGGCGTCGAGTTGTTCTCGCCGGTGCATGGCAGCAGTGTCGGGGAAGTGGTGCTGGCTGCGCGGTCCGCCGAGGAGGTCGAGTTGCTGGCCGTTCTGCAGGAGGATGCCGTGCAGGATGGTCGCCTTCACCTGGGGAATCCGCAGGGACCGAGTCTGCGGGTGCTGGACTTGCCCTATGGCCTGGACAGCGAACGGGACATTCAACGCTGACATGGAGTAAGTAGTAGATGAGCCAGCTGGTCGATCGGATTCAGGAAGAACTTCTCCAGGCCATCGAAGATGATGCGCTGATTCTGCCCACCTTGCCGGAGGTGGCCATCCGCGTGCGCGAAGCCGCCGAGAATCCCAACATCGGCACCCATGCGTTGAGCCGGGTGATCAGCAACGATGCCGCACTGAGCGCGCGGCTGATCAAGGTGGTGAACAGCCCGCTGCTGCGCGGCAACCGGGAGATAAACGACCTGCAGTCGGCCGTTGACCGGCTGGGCATCAACTACACCTGCAGCCTGGCGATTGGTCTGGCAATGGAGCAGATGTTCCAGGCCACCCATGAGCTGGTGGATGCCAAGCTGCGGGAGGTATGGGTCAAGAGCACCGAAATCGCCGCGATCAGCCAGGTGCTGTGCCGCCACTTCACCCGCCTGCAACCGGACCAGGCCACGTTGGCCGGCCTCGTTCACCAGATCGGCGTCCTGCCGATCCTCACCTACGCCGAGGAGCATGAGCTGCTGCTGGCCGATACGGCCAGCCTCGATCATGTGATCGAGCGCATTCACCCGCAGCTGGGCGAGCGCATTCTGCGCGCCTGGGAGTTTCCCGAGGCTCTCGCCGTGGTGCCGGGACAGATGCAGGACTTCACCCGCAATTCCCCAGCGGTGGACTACGTGGACATCGTGCAGGTGGCCATCCTGCAAAGCCACCTGGGCACGCGCCATCCGCTCACCCAGCTGGACTGGGGCAGCATTCCCGCCTTCGCCAAACTGGGCCTCAACCCCAAGGCCGACATCCAGTCCGATCAGGACCTGCATGGCGCCTTGCGCTCGGCCATGAGCATGCTGCAGCAGTAATGGCCGTCAGGCGTGCGGCGCAGCGGCCACGCTGTCTGTGCCCGTCGGCTCGCAGTCGAGGATGATGCAGTCGCGGCCGCTGCCCTTGGCCTGGTAGAGGCACTTATCGGCCCGCTGCAGCCAGCTGTTCCAGTGTTCGTCGGTGCGCAGCAGCGCGCCGCCGATGGAGACCGTCACCGTGCCACCCGGGCCGACCAGTTGCTGGCGGACGCGGCGTTGCAGATTCTGGGCGGCCTGCTGCAATCCCTGCTGGTCGGTGTCGGGCAGCAGCAGCAGGAATTCCTCTCCGCCGAAGCGGTAAAGCATGTCGCTACTGCGCGTGCAGCGCTTGACCAGGCTCACGAAGTCCACCAGCACCTGATCACCGGCCGGGTGGCCGAAGCGGTCGTTGATCTGCTTGAAGTGATCCAGATCCATGACCATCAGTGCCTGCGGCTGCTTCTGGCGCTTCTGGCGGGCGCTGGCCAGCTGCAGGTCCTGGTTCATGGCCCGGCGATTACGCGCCCCGGTCAGCGGGTCCTGGATGGCCAGCGTCTCCAGCTGCTCGCGCTGCGTTCGGGAGCGCGACGCGAAGATGTACGTCAGGGCGCCGGCCATCAGGCTGGTCACCAGGAAGGACGCCAGCTGCCGCGGGTTCTCGAACAGCAGTCCCGGCTCCAGCAGGGAGTAGCCTGTCAGGGTCATCAGCAGGGCCAGCGTGGCGACCAGGGCGACGCGAGGTTCGGCGAGGAAGAAGTTGGCGAGGATCAGCGGGTAGATCCAGAACACCGCGTCGAGGCCGATGGTAATCGCCACCAGCAGCGCGACCAGGGTGAAGATGCACAGCAGGAAGATGCCGGCCTTGGCCGTGTCGTGGGTCACCCAGGCGTAGACAATGGCGCTGACGGTCGCCAGCACCATGAGGGTGTCGGCGATGGCGATCAGGTAATTGCCTTCCAGGGCGCGGTAGATGATGAAGGGCGAGACCCCCAGAATGCCGAACAACCCCATCAGGCTGAGGGTGGCGAACGGGAAGTCGGTGCGCAGGCGCCGCCAAAAACGCGAAAGAATCCTGTCCATGGCCGTCTTTTCTTGTCGTTGTTCTGCAGGGACATGCCGGGGCAGTATGTCCCAAATCCCGATATCAGTCTGCCATCGTTTCGGCCAAAAGGGCGACGAATCAGGTCATAAATTTCACTGCAGGGGCAGGCGGATCAGGGTTTGCGAGCCAGCAGCACGGCGCGCCGGGGCGCCGGCAGGCCTTCCACGGTGAGGGACGGGTCCTGCGGGTCGAGGAAGTCGGCCAGCGACTGGAAGCGCATCCAGTCGGTGCGGCGCTGTTCCTGGACCGAAGTCAGGCTGACATCCACGCAGCGCACGTCGCTGAAACCGGCGCGGCGCAGCCAGCGTGCCAGGGCCGGCACCGAAGGCAGGAACCAGACGTTGCGCATCTGCGCGTAGCGGTCTTCCGGGACCAGAACGGCGTTCTCATCCCCCTCGATCACCAGCGTTTCCAGCACCAGTTCCCCGCCAGGCGCCAGACAGTCCTTCAGGGCCAGCAGGTGGTCGATGGGCGAGCGGCGATGGTAGAGCACGCCCATGGAGAACACGCTGTCGAAGCCCTGCAGGCTGGGCGGCAGCTCTTCGAGGGCAAAGGGCAGATGCCAGGCGGGCCGCTCCGGCAGGTAGCGGACCATAGCCTGGAACTGGCAGAAGAACAGCCAGTTGGGGTCAATACCGATGACGGAATCGGCACCGGCGCCCAGCATGCGCCACATGTAGTAGCCGTTGCCGCAGCCGACATCCAGTACGCGTTTGCCGCGCAGGTCCAGGTGCGGGGCGACGCGCGCCCACTTCCAGTCCGAACGCCACTCGGTGTCCAGCTCGATGCCGAACAGCGAGAAGGGACCCTTGCGCCAGGGCGACAGGCCCATCAGCGCGCCGCGCAGGTGCTCGCGTTGCTCGTCCGAACAGGGGCCGTCCAGCCGGAACTGCTCCAGCAGCTCGATGGCTTCCGCGTGCAGCGACGGCAGGGCGTCCAGCGCCTGGCGCCAGCGCGCCAGGTCGCCGTGGCCGCACGCCAGCTTGTCGGCGAACTGTTGCGGCAGCGTGTCTGCCCAGGCTGCCAGCGGAGTGCCAGCCAGGCGGCGGATCAGCGGGTTGAAATCGATCATGGCAGGGCAATCAGCGAGGCGAAGTTGAGGCACTGGAACCAGGGCACCACCCGGGAAAAGCCGGCATCCAGCAAGCGTTCGCGATGCTGCTGCAAGCTGTCGGGCTTCATGACGTGTTCGATGGCGCTGCGTTTCTGGGCGATTTCCAGCTCGCTGTAGCCATTGGCGCGCTTGAAGTCCAGGTGCAGGTCGGTGAGCAGCGCCTGCTCGGCGGCATCCTCGAAGCGCAGCTTCTCGGAGAGGATCAGCGCGCCCCCCGGCAGCAGCGCGCGGCGAATGCGCGCCAGCAGTTCCGGGCGTTGTTCGGTGGCGACGAACTGCAGGGTGAAATTCATCGCCACCAGCGAGCAGGGCTGGTAGTCGAGCTGCAGGATGTCGGCTTCCACCACGTCAACCGGCAGCAGCTCCTGGAACATGGCGTCCTGGGCCTGCAGGTATTCGCGACAGCGCGCCACCATGGCCGCCGAATTGTCCACCGCGATCACCTGGCAGCGTTCGGCCTTCACATGGCGACGCAGGGCTTGCGTGACGGCACCCAGTGAGCAGCCCAGGTCGTACAGGACGCTGTCCGGCCGGGCGAAGTGGCCAGCCAGCACGCCGATGTTCTCGACAATGGTGGGGTAGCCCGGCACGGAACGCTTGATCATGTCCGGGAAGACCCGGGCCACGTCCTCGTTGAACACGAAATCGGGCACTTGGCCCAGCGGCTGGGCGAAGAGACGGTCGGCTTCCTGGGACATCGGCGCTAACGGTTTTGGCTGGAAAGGCGCGCATTTTAGGGCTTGTGCAGGCTGCTTTGCGAGACCGCCGAGCCGTCAGCCGCTGGCTTCGGAGGCGTTGCCGGCCTGTGCGGTGCCCGAGCGAGGCGCCAGCAGACGTTGGCCGAGGGCCATGCCGGGCCGTTCGATGTAGCGATGGAGCAGTGCCGACAGGGCGATCGCCACCAGTACCGCAGCGGTTGCCAGCAGCGGGTCGCGCCACGGCACGTCTGGCTGCGGCAGTAGCGGCAGGAGTTCGGCGAGCGCCATGAACAGCACCAGATGACTCAGGTAGAGGGCGAAGGCCCAGCGGCCGAGTGTGAGCGGCAGACGATGGCGCAGCAGGCGCGACAGCAGCCCGCCTTCGAAGGTGAAGATCAGCAGCAGGAGCGCAAATACCAGCGTGGCGTACAGCTCCCGATACAGGTAGCTGCTGTCCAGAATCAGCCCGAGCAGCGCGAGCACGGTGACTTCCAGAATGGTGAAGGCACGCTGGCTGAGTGGCAGCAGACGCAGGCTCTGCTGCAACGGATATAGCATGGCCCCCAGGAAGAACCCGACGGCGCCCAGGAGCAGGCTGGCATGCAGGTCGTCAAACCCGCTCAACAGGCCCCCCAGGGCGAGAGCCGCCAGCAGAAGGAACGCAGCGCTGCGGCCTCGTGGCAGGGCCAGCAATGCCAGGCCGAAGAACAGGCTGAAATAGAAGCCAAGGCTGAGGGTCCAGGCTGCGGGGTTGAGCGACAGGTCACCGGCCGTGGGCAGCCAGGCCTGCAACAGCAGGAGGTTGGCCAGCAGCGCCGATGCGCTTTCTGCGTCCGGTCGGGTGTCACCGAGCAGCAGGATCAGGCCCAGCAAGCACAGGTGCACTGGCAGGATGCGAAAGCCCCGCGCGGTCAGGAAGCGGCCGAAGGCGGCCGGTGTACCCAGGCGCGCTCCATTGGCATGGAAGAGCACGAAGCCGCTGAGAACGAAGAAGAACTGCACATACACGGCGCTATCAGCAAACTGCCCGGGTTCGCCGTCGGCCAGTAGCAGCGGCAGGTGGCAGACGACGATGGCCAGGGCCGCCAGGCCGCGAAAGCTGTCCAGGGCACTGAAACGTTGGGTGCTAGGCATCGGTAAGTCCTTTTACGTACGGGGCCCGTGATGCCTGACTGCGGAGCGGAACCGTTGGGGTTTCTGGCTCGCGCATCCAGGCGAGCCAGCACAGCCGGTAAACGGCTGAACACCTCAACAGTAGTTGCTGTGCACCAAAGTGCTAACCGTTCGACATGTGCTGTGCGTGCTGCTGCTCAGAACAGCACCCGGGCGACGTCCGCGTACTGACGGGCGAAGTGCACGGTCAGTCCCTCGCGCAGGTAATCCGGCAGTTCCTCGAATTCGCCGCGGTTGGCCTCCGGCAGGATGAGTTCGAAGATCTTCTGCCGGCGCGCGGCGATGACCTTCTCGCGCACGCCGCCGATGGCCAGCACCTGGCCGGTCAGGGTCAGTTCGCCGGTCATCGCCACGCCCTTCTTCGGCGCCTGATTGCGCGCCAGGGACAGCAGCGCGCTGGCCATGCTGATGCCGGCGCTGGGGCCGTCCTTGGGCGTCGCGCCCTCCGGTACGTGCAGGTGCACGAAGGCCTGGTCGAAGAAGGTCGGGTCGCCACCGTACTGCTTCAAATGCGAGCTGATGTAGCTGTAGGCGATTTCCGCCGACTCCTTCATCACCTCGCCCAGCTTGCCGGTGAGCTTGAAGCCGCGGTTGAGGGTATGGATGCGCGTGGCCTCGATGGGCAGCGTGGCGCCGCCCATGCTCGTCCAGGCCAGCCCGGTGATGATGCCGATGCCTTGCAGGCGCTGCTCGCGGCGGAACACCGGGGTGCCGAGCGAGTCCTCCAGATCCTTGGGGCTGATGCGGATGGTCAGCTCGGGATCCTCCAGCAGGCGCACCACCGCCTTGCGCACCAGCTTGCCCAGCTGTTTCTCCAGCTGGCGCACGCCGGCTTCGCGGGCATAACCCTCGATCACCGCGCGCAGCGCGGCATCGCTGATCGCCAGACGATGCTTGGGCACGCCGGTTTTTTCCAGCAGGCGCGGCCACAGGTGGCGCTTGGCGATGGCGAGCTTTTCCTCGGTGATGTAGCCGGACAGGCGGATGATCTCCATGCGGTCCAGCAGCGGCCCGGGGATCGAATCCAGGGTATTGGCCGTGCACACGAACAGCACCTTGGACAGGTCCAGGCGCAGGTCCAGGTAGTGATCGAGGAATTCGACGTTCTGCTCCGGATCGAGGGTTTCCAGCAGCGCCGAGGCCGGGTCGCCGTGATGGCTGGCGCCCAGCTTGTCGATCTCGTCGAGCATGATCACCGGGTTCATCACCTCGACCTCCTTGAGCGCCTGCACCAGCTTGCCGGGCAGGGCGCCGATGTAGGTGCGCCGATGGCCCTTGATCTCCGCCTCGTCGCGCATGCCGCCGACGCTGAAGCGGTAGAACGGCCGGCCGAGGGTTTCGGCGATGGACTTGCCGATGCTGGTCTTGCCCACCCCCGGCGGGCCGACCAGCAGCACGATGGAACCGGCGATCTGGCCCTTGAAGGCGCCGACGGCCAGGAATTCGATGATGCGCTGCTTGATGTCGTCCATGCCCGCATGGTGCTTGTCGAGCACCTTGCGGGCGCGCTTGAGGTCCAGCTTGTCGGTGCCGTAGACGCCCCATGGCATGCTGGTGGCCCAGTCCAGGTAGTTGCGGGTTACCGCATACTCCGGCGAGCCGGTTTCCAGGATCGACAGCTTGTTCAGTTCCTCGTCGATGCGCTTCTGTGCCGCCGGCGGCACCGTCTTGCCCTGCAGGCGCGCGCGGAAGTCGTCGGCGTCGGCGCTTTTGTCGTCCTTGGTCATGCCCAGCTCGCGCTGGATGATCTTCAGCTGTTCCTTGAGGAAGAATTCGCGCTGGCGCTCGCCGATCTGCCGGTTCACCTCGGCGGACAGCTCCTTCTGCAGACGCGCCACCTCGACCTCCTTGCGCAGCAGCGGCAGCACCTTCTCCATGCGCTTGAGCACCGGCACGCAGTCGAGCACCTCCTGCAGCTCCTTGCCGGGGGCGGTGGTCAGTGCGGCGGCGAAATCGGTGAGCGGCGAGGGATCGTTGGGACTGAAGCGGTTCAGGTAGTTCTTCAGCTCCTCGCTGTACAGCGGATTGAGCGGCAGCAGTTCCTTGATGGCGTTGATCAGCGCCATGCCGTAGGCCTTGACCTCGTCGCGCGGGTCGCTGGCGCTCTGCGGGTATTCCACCTCGACCAGATAGGGCGGCCGCCGGCGCAGCCAGCCGCGGATGCGCACGCGGGTCAGTCCCTGGGCGACGAACTGCAGCTTGCCGCCTTCCTGGCTGGCGTGGTGCACGCGCACCACGGTGCCGTGCTCGGGCAAGTCGTTCAGGTCGAACTCGCTGCCGTCGCCTTCCACGAAGAACAGCGCCAGACAGTGATGCTCGGTGTTGGCGACCCGTTGCAGCGTCTCGCTCCAGGGGTCTTCGTTGACGATCACCGGCAGCACCTGGGCCGGAAAGAATGGCCGTCCGTGGATGGGAATCACGTACAGCGTATCCGGCAGGTTCTGGCCGGGCAGCGCCAGCTGGCCGCTGACGGTTTCGACGTTTTCCGGGGCGTTGTCCTGATCGTTCATGGCACACCTGAGCAGCAATCTTTCACGTTAGATGGGCATCGGTGCACGCATTTCAAGCCGGCGGACGATTCGATGGGATTGCAAATGTTACGATATAACATGTTTAATTCCGCGCCTCTTCCTCGACCTGCGGGTCGAGCAATCGACGTACTGCGAGAGAAAACCAACATGCACAGCAGGCTTCATCCCTTGACCCTGGCTATCGGTCTGACCCTGGCGCCCGCCGCCTGGAGCGCGACGATCGAACTCGACAGCAGCCTGATCCGCGCCAGCGCGCTGGACACACCGGCACAGCAGATGACCACGCCGGCCGCCGTGCTCGACGGCGATGCCCTGGTGCTGCGCCGCGAGGCGACCCTGGGCGACACCCTGGACAGCCTGCCTGGCGTGCGCGCCAGCGGCTTCGGCGCCGGCGCCTCGCGGCCGCAGATTCGTGGCCTGGATGGTGCGCGGGTAAGGGTCATGAGCGATGGCGTGGATGTGCTGGATGCCTCGACCCTCAGCCAGGACCACGCCGTCAGTGTCGAACCGCTTCTCACCGAGCGCATCGAGGTGCTCAGGGGACCCGCAACGCTGCTCTACGGCGGCGGCGCGATTGGCGGGGTGGTCAACCTGATCGACAAGAAGGTCCCCACCTACGTGCCGGCCAACGGTTATGAAGGGGAGGTGGAGCTGCGCGCCAACAGCGTGGCCAACGAGGGCGCCGGCCTGCTCGGCCTGACGGTTGGCCAGGGCAACGTCGCCTTGCGCGTTGAGGGCGTCAAGCGCCAGGCGGATGATTACGAGCTGCCCGACTCCAGCGACAAGCAGCTGGGCGCCTACAACGACACCGAGAGCTACAGCCTGGGCGGCAGCTTCATTGGCGCACGTGGCTATCTGGGCCTGGCATACAGCCGTCAGGAAAACCGCTATGGCCTGCTGGCCCACGAGCATGTTGAGTGCGACCCGCATGGCGACCACTGGCACTGCGGCGACCACGGTCATGGCCATGACCATGACCATGACGATCATGAGCACGAAGACGAAGCGGTGCCCTATATCACCCTCCGCCAGAACCGCTGGGACCTGCGCGGCGAGCTGAACGATCCGCTGCCCGGCTTCGAGCTGGCGCGCCTGCGCGTCGGCCACAGCGACTACCGGCACGCGGAAATGGAAGCGGGCGAAGCCGCCGCGATCTTCGACAACCAGGCCAGCGAGGCACGCGTGGAGCTGACTCATCGTCCGCTGTTCGGCTGGCACGGCGTGCTCGGCGGGCAGACCACGCGCCGGGATTTCCAGCGCTGGACCGCGGAGAATCCGATGCCGCAGACCCTGACCCGCAACCACGCGCTGTTCCTCCTGGAGGAATACACCGCCGGTGCCTGGCGCTACGAACTGGGCAGCCGCTATGAATGGCAGGACATCGACGCCGACGCGGGCGCGCCGGACACCGAGCACAGCGGTGTGTCGCTGTCCGCCGGCGTGGTATGGACCTTCGCGCCCGAGTACTCGCTGGGTGTCTCGCTGTCGCGTTCGCAACGCCTGCCCAGTGCCGAGGAGTTGTACGCCTACGGCCCGCATGCCGCCAGCCGCACCATCGAGAAAGGCAACCCGCAGCTGGAAGAGGAAACCGCGCGCAACGCCGAAATCACCCTACGCAAGTTCGCCGGTGCCACCACCTTCAGCCTCGGCCTGTTCCACAACCAGGTGGCTGACTTCATCTATGCCGCCGACCTGGGACGCAATCCGGGTGGCGGCTACCGTGAGGTGGAATATCGCCAGGCGGATGCGCTGTTGACCGGCTTCGAAGGCGAGATTCGCCACCAGTTCACCGAGGCCACGGCCCTGACCCTGTTCGGCGATCGGGTGCGTGGCCGACTCAAGGACGGCGGTGATCTGCCGCGTATTCCGGCCGACCGGCTGGGGCTGCGCCTGGAGCAGGAACTGGGTAACGGTGTGAGCGGCGACCTGTCCTTCCAGCGCGTGCAGCGGCAGGATCGCCTGGCTGAATTCGAAACGGAAACTGCCGGCTACAACCTGCTGGCCGCCGGGCTGTCCTGGCAGGGCGCGCTCAGCGAGGGTGACTGGCTGGTCTACCTGAAGGCGGACAACCTGTTGGATGTGGAGGCGCGTCAGCACAGCTCGCTGATCAAGGACGAAGTGGTGCTGCCGGGACGCAACCTGACCCTGGGCACGCGTTTCACCTTCTGACCCGCACCTGGGGTGTAAAAGGGCGGTTGGCGGGCGGAAGTGCTTTACCGGGAGGTCTACTCTCTGTTTGGATGGCGGCTTTTTTCGGAAAGCCGACGAACGGATGCCCCTGGTTCGCAGCTTTTCGCCCGCACAACTAAAGGAACACGCCCATGTCCTGGAACAACCCCACCTGGATAACCTTCGTGCTGTACATCCTGGCGATGGTGCTGATCGGCTTCATCGCCTACCGCGCCACGAAGAACTTCAACGACTACATCCTCGGTGGTCGCAGCCTGGGCAGTTTCGTCACTGCCCTGTCCGCCGGGGCCTCGGACATGAGCGGCTGGCTGCTGATGGGCCTGCCGGGAGCCATCTTCGTCGCCGGCCTGTCGGAAAGCTGGATCGCCATCGGCCTAATCATCGGTGCCTGGCTCAACTGGCTGTTCGTTGCCGGGCGCCTGCGGGTGCACACCGAGCACAACCACAACGCCCTGACCCTGCCGGACTACTTCACCCACCGCTTCGAGGACACCAGCCGCCTGCTGCGCATCTTCTCGGCGCTGGTCATCCTGGTGTTCTTCACCATCTACTGCGCCTCCGGCGTGGTGGCCGGTGCGCGGCTGTTCGAAACCACCTTCGGCGTGCCTTACCACTACGCCATCTGGCTCGGCGCCGCGGCCACCATCCTCTATGTGTTCGTCGGCGGCTTCCTGGCGGTGAGCTGGACCGACACCGTGCAGGCGTCGCTGATGATCCTGGCGCTGCTGATCACGCCGCTGTTCGTCATTCTCGCCCTCGGTGATCTGGGCACGGCCATGGACACCATCGCCGCCCAGGACCCGTCCAACTTCGACATGTTCCGCGGCCTGTCCTTCATTGCCATCATTTCGCTGATGGGCTGGGGGCTCGGGTATTTCGGCCAGCCGCACATCCTGGTGCGCTTCATGGCCGCCAGCTCGGTGAAGGCCATTCCCCGCGCTCGGCGCATCGGCATGACCTGGATGATCCTCTGCCTGGCCGGCGCCGTGGCGGTCGGCTTCCTGGGCATCGCCTATTTCGCCGGTCATCCCGAACAGGCCGGTCCGGTAACCGAGAACGGCGAGCGGGTGTTCATGGAGCTGGTGAAGATCCTCTTCAACCCCTGGGTGGCCGGGGTGATCCTGTCCGGCGTGCTGGCGGCGGTGATGAGTACCCTCAGCGCCCAGTTGCTGGTGTCCTCCAGTGCGCTGACTCAGGACTTCTACAAGTCCTTCCTGCGCAAGCATGCCTCGGAACGCGAGCTGGTCTGGGTCGGCCGCGGCATGGTGCTGCTGATTGCGCTGATCGCCATCGGTATCGCTTCCAACCCGGACAGCAAGGTGCTCGGCCTGGTGGCCTACGCCTGGGCTGGCTTCGGCGCTGCTTTTGGTCCGGTGGTGCTGATCTCGGTGCTGTGGAAGCGCATGACCCGTAATGGTGCGCTGGCCGGCATGATCGTGGGTGCCGTCACCGTGGTGGTGTGGAAGAACTTCATCGGCCTGGGACTGTACGAAATCATTCCGGGCTTCATCCTCGCCAGCCTGACCATCTGGGTGGTCAGCTTGATGGGCAAGGAGCCGGCAGCGGACATCCAGCGGCGCTTCGAAGTCGCCGAGAAGGAATACCAGGACGCGCATATCTGAGCGGCGCTGGCGCGGCGTGACAGGGCTGGCTGGCGCCGGCCCTTGGCCGGGGTAAACCCGGCCGTCCCAAGCCAGGCAGCGCCAGCCGCGACCCTCGTCAGTTCAGCACGTAACCCTTCGGCTGCAGGGCCTCCGGCACGGGCTCGCCCAGCACGTCCAGCACGTCCCGCTCGATGACCCGCACCAGCGCATCGAGGGGCAAGTCGTTGTCGGCGAAGCCGAACGGGTCTTCCAGTTCGTCGCCCAGCGCGTCCAGGCCGAAGAAGGTGTAGGCAATGATCGCCACCACCAGCGGGGTCATCAGCTCCAGCGAGCTGACCAGGCCGAACGGCAGCAGCAGGCAGAACAACCAGGCCGTGCGGTGCAACAGCAGGGAATAGGCGAACGGGGTCGGCGTGCTCTTGATGCGTTCGCAGCTGGCCTGCGCCGAGCTCATGCCATCCAGTCGGCGTGCCAGTGTCTGGTACAGCACATCGCTCAGCACGCCGCGCCGCAGGCAGTCAGCCAGGTCATCGGCGATGCGGTTCAGCAGCGCATCCGGAATCTGGTGATGGGCCTTGAGCAGCTCTGCTTCCCGCGGGTCGATCCAGTGCCGTATCGGCGTGAGCGGGTCCTGCCCGCGCAGCGAGGCCGCCAAGGCGTGGGCAAAGGCAATGCAGCGGCGCAGGGTGCGCTCACGCAAGGCGGCGTGGGCCTCGTCGCCGAGCAGTGCCTGAGTATCGCGGGCCAGGCCGCGGCTCTGGATGACCAGCTCGCCCCAGAGCTTGCGGGCTTCCCACCAGCGGTCGTAGCAGGTGCTGTTGCGAAAGCCGAGGAACACCGAGAGGGCCACGCCCAGCAGCGAGAAGGCCGGGGCGCTCAGGGAGCGCAGGGATTCCAGGTCGCCATGTTCGTAGAACCAGACGGTGACGCAGGCCAGCAGGCTGATGAAGAGGATCTTGGCGGCAATCTTGGGCAGGATGGAACCGCGCAGGATGAAGAACAGCTGCAACGCACCGGGGCGCGGGCGAACGATCATTCAGGGGGGATATCCAGGGGGTAAAACGGAGGAGGGGCGGGGCGCGGCATTATGCGCCGCACCCCGTAGCCCAGCCAGCACCTGACCCCGTGCCCGGCCTGCGACATCTTGGCGCAGGGCTTAGGCGGTGAACTGCTCGGTCAGCTGCTGCTGTTGGTTGGCCAGCCGGTCCAGTGTCTGGCTGACCCGGGCGGACTCTGCGGCCTGCGCGGCGAGCGATTCGGTGACGCTGCGGATGCCGGTCACGTTGCGGTTGAGCTCCTCGGCCACCGAACTCTGCTGCCCGGAGGCACTGGCGATCTGCAGGTTCATGTCGTTAATCACCGCCACGGCATCGCGGATGTGTTGCAGCGCCTGCACGGCGTGCTGTACCTGATCGGCACCCGCGGCGGCCTGGCCATGGCCCTGGCGCATCGAGCCGACCACTTCCTGGGTGATGCCCTGAAGGCTGGCGATCACCTCGCTGATCTCTCCCACCGACTCCTGCGTTCGTTTGGCCAGCCCGCGTACCTCATCGGCCACCACGGCGAATCCGCGCCCGGCGTCGCCGGCACGCGCCGCCTCGATGGCCGCGTTCAGGGCCAGCAGATTGGTCTGTTCGGCGATGCTGCGAATCACTTCGAGCACCATACCGATGCGTCCGCTGCTGCTGGCTAGCCCTTCGATCTGATTCCTGGCGTCGTCCAGCTCGTGGGTCAGTTGGTCGATGGTTCGGGTGGTGTCGCGGATGACCAGCAGTCCCTGCTGGGTGGCCTGCTCAGCGCGCTGTGCGGCCTGCGCCGCCTGGACAGCGTTGTCCGCTACCGCATGGGACGTCGCGCTCATTTCCTGGGCAGCGGTAGCCACCTGGTCGATTTCGCGATACTGCTGCTGCATCCCGGCACTGGCCTGGCTGGCTATGCCTGCCGACTGCCGGGCCGTGTCGCGCGTTTCCTGCGCCGCGCGCTGGATCTCGGCGATGACCGGCTGCAGTTTGTCCAGGAAGCGGTCGAAGCCACTGGCCAGTTGCCCCAGCTCGTCGCGGCGCCGGTAGCTCAGGCGTTGGGTCAGGTCGCCGTTGCCGCTCGCAATGTTCTGCAGCGCGCCGGCCACGGTGAGAATCGGACGGGTCACGCTGCGGGCCGTCAGCCAGATCAGCAGGCTGCCCGCCAGCATCGCCAGTACACCCAGCAGCAGGGACACCAGGCTGGAGCGTGTGCCCTGTTCATCCAGTCGCGCCTTCAGCAGCAGGGCCGGGGCCAGCAGCGAGGCTTCTGGCAGTGCCTGGATCACCGACCAGGGCTGCGCGTCGGGAATGGGCTGGAACGGATGGACCCGTTGCAGGTGGTTGCCTTCGCTCCGGCTGACCAGGCGCAGGTGCGGCTTGGCGTCGCCGGCCACGCGCAGCAGCTCGGCGGCCTGCTCGGCGAACACACCGGCCATTGGCTGACCGATCGCGCCGGCATCGGCGCTATGGGCCGCCAGCAGCCCGCTGGGGCTGACGATGCTGACCTGCCCCTGGCCGCCAGGTAGTTGCTGGCTGGCGGCCAGGCTCAGGGCCTGCAGTTTCTCCAGGGTGATATCGAGGCCCATGACCGCCACGACCTTGCCGTCCCGCAAGAGCGGATAGGCGATGGAGGTCATCAGGGTCTCGACTCCATTCGCTTTGTCCAGGTAGGGGTTCAGCAGGCAAATGGCGGCGCGGTCCCGCGGGCAGGTGTACCAGCTGTTGTAGGGCTGGCCATCCTCGCCGGGGGTGGCGTCGCGCATCACCTTCTCGCCCATGACTTCCAGGACCGGCTTGCCGGGTTCGCCCTGGCTCCAGTAGAAGGCGATTCGGCCTGTTTCATTGCTGCCCAGATCGGGTCGGTCATGGAACGCACCGTCCCGGCCGTCCAGGGTGTCGGGTTCGAACACCACGTAAAGGCCCAGCAGGTCAGGGAAGGCGACCAGTGCATCGCGCGTTAGATCGAGCAGGGTCAGGCGCAGCTGTTCGGGCGGAAGGCCGGTTGCCTGCTCGCCCAATTCCTGCAGCAGGCTGAGCTCGCGAGCGATGCCCTGGCCGTGGCGGTAAGCATCGGCGAACAGGCGCTGGACGTTCAGCACCTGGGATTCCCCCAGGGCGGACAGGGCCTGGCGGGCCGACGCGTTGAGCATCTGATTGCTGCCAACCCAGACGCCTTCACTGCTGCGCTGCATCTGATAGAGCGAGGTGCCCATCAGCAAGGTGACCACGGCCAGCAGGCAGCAGCCGGCAAGCAGGGTGATTCTTCGGGTGATGGAAAGCGGAATGAACATGCGGGTTCCTTGGTCAGCAATGGTCCGCGGTGGTGCGGATGGCTCGCGGCTGGCACCGAAAGAGGGCGCTCTTCGGGGCCAGCAGGGCAGCGAGCGGTTGTGCTGCCAGGGAGGGGCAAAGTTTGTGCCGCTAAATTGACATCAATCGGTTGGCGGGGCGTCAGCGCACCCGCGTCGCCGCGCTGACGCCCTCCAGAGTGGCGAAGGAGGTGTCCTTGGCGGTGAGCAGGAAGTCGCGCATGAAGGGCGCATCCAGCATGTCGGCGCGGATCGCCGCGTACAGGGTGGCGAACAGGCCTTTTTCGCCGAGCCGCTTGGCGGTCACGTAGCCGCGCGAGCTGTATTCGTGCAGCGCCCAGTTGGGCAGGCAGCACACGCCGCGTCCGCTGGCCACCAGTTGCATCATCATCACCGTGAGTTCCGCGGTGCGCACCTGCGCAGGCTCGATGTCGGCCGGCTCCAGGAAGCGGGTGAAGATGTCCAGCCGGTCGCGCTCCACCGGGTAGGTGATCAGGGTTTCCCGCTGCAGGTCTTCCGGCACCACGTAGGGACGGCTGGCCAGCGGGTGCTGGTTGGCCACCGCCAACAGCGCCTCGTAGGTGAATAGCGGCACATAGGTGATGCCGGACAGCTCCAGCGGGTCGGAGGTCACCACCAGGTCCAGGTCGCCCCGGGCCAGCGCCGGCAGCGGTGCGAAAGAGAAGCCCGAGGCCAGGTCCAGCTCCACTTCCGGCCAGGCATCGCGGAACTGGTCGATGGTCGGCATCAGCCACTGGAAGCAGCTGTGGCATTCGATGGCCATGTGCAGGCGGCCGGCGGTGCCGCCGGCCAGGCGGGCCAGGTCGCGCTCTGTGCCGCGCAGCTGCGGGAGCACGGCGTCGGCCAGTTGCAGGATGCGCAGGCCGGCGCTGGTGAAGCGTACCGGCTTGGTCTTGCGCATGAACAGCGGCATGCCCAGGCGTTCCTCCAGCTCCTTGAACTGGTGGGACAGCGCCGACTGGGTCAGGTGCAGGCGCTCGGCCGCCTCCACCAGGCTGTCCGCCTCGCGCAGTGCATGAAGGGTTTTCAGGTGGCGTATTTCCAGCATTGCACAACTCTCCCGGAGCGACGGCACGCCCATGAGCCTTGTTCATGAATGGCGCAGAGTGTGGCGCAGAGCCTGCACCCAAGTCGAGCGCGGCCGCCGCAGACGGGTTGAACTATGCTGTTACGGCACATTCCACCGAGGGTCACCGTCATGAAAAGCCATGAAGCCCGTAAACAGGGGAAGAAAAAACCGCAGCGCACCCTGCAGGAGAAGCGCCAGGCCAAGCGGGCCAGAAAGTCCGGTGTCACGCTGCTGGGCAGTCATGCCCCAACCTGAGTTGCGTTCAGGCCCGCGCCGGCAGGCGGGCGCCGTACAGATTGACCAGCAGGCCGGCCAGCACCAACCCCACCCCGGCTCCCTGCTGGATGTCCAGGCGCTCGCCCAGCAGCAGGGCCGAGGCACTCAGCCCCACAACCGGTACCAGCAACGAGAAAGGCGCGACCTGGCTGGCCGGGTAGCGACTCAGCAACCGGCCCCATAGACCGTAACCGAGCATGGTGGCGGCAAAGGCCAGGTAGACGATGGCCAGCAGCGATTGCAGATCCAGGCCGAGCATCGCCCGTTCCAGGGTGGCCGGTCCTTCCAGCCACAGGGAGAGCGCCAGGAACGGCAGTGGAGGCACCAGCGCGCCCCAGACCACCAGTCCCAGGATGTCCACCTTGCCGATCCGGCGCGTGACGATGTTGCCCAGTGCCCACATGGACGCGGCGCACAGCGTCAGGGCGAAACCCGCCAGCGTCATGCCCGGGCCGCTGCGCAGGCCGATCAGCGTCAGCCCCGCCGCCGCGACCAGCAAGCCGAGCAACTGGCCGGCGCGCACCCGCTCGCCCAGCAGCGGCACGGCGAACAACAGGGTGAAGAAGGCCTGTGCCTGCAGCACCAGCGAGGCCAGCCCGGCCGGCATGCCGGCCGACATGGCGTAGAACAGGAAGGCGAACTGGCCGAGCGAGATCGTCATGCCGTAGGCGAGCAGCCAGCGCCACGGGAGCCTTGGGCGAGGAATGAAGAAGATTGCCGGGAATAACACCAGCAAAAAGCGCAGCGCGCCGAGCAGCAGCGGCGGCACGCCCTGCAGCCCGATCTTGATGACCACGAAGTTCAGCCCCCAGACGGCGATCACCACCAGGGCCAGCAGCACATCCTTGAGCGGCACGCGGCACCTCCGGCCGGCGAGTCAGGAGCAGGGTGGCCGCCGCAGGGCGGGGCGCGTCAGTGCTGCGGGTGCAGGCGCACGTTCAGTTCATCGACCACCACCGCCCAGTCGGCGTCCTCGAGGATTTCTTCCTTGAGCAAGGCGGCCTGGGCGGGTGTCCAGAAGGGGGCTTCGCTGATCTTCATGCCTTCCGGCAACGGCGAGTGCTGCGCGATGAACGCGTCGATGCTGGCATCGTCGGCATCAAGGCCCAACTGTTTGAACAGGCTGGCCAGGCTGTGGATCGGCTGTTCCATGGTCTTTCCCCGTACTGAACGTGCAGTAACCATAGTTCATGCGCAGCCAGCCACGGATCAGAAGCCGGCGAAGCGCAGGTAGCTGGCGGTGATCGCATCGCCCCAGAGCAGCGCGATCCAGCCGGCGATGGCCAGGTAAGGGCCGAACGGTATGGGCGAGCCTTGCGTCGCGCCGCGCGCCTTCAGAATGATCAGGCCGAGAATCGCCCCGACCAGCGAGGACAGCAGGATGGTCAGCGGCAGGATCTGCCAGCCGCCCCAAGCGCCAAGCATGGCCAGCAGCTTGAAATCGCCATAGCCCATGCCTTCCTTGCCGGTGAGCAGCTTGAACAGCCAGTACACCGACCACAGGCTCAAATAGCCGGCCACCGCGCCCCACAACGCATCTTCCAGCGAGGTGAACAGGCCGAAGGCGTTGACGATCAGCCCCAGCCATAGCAGCGGTAGCACCAGCGCATCGGGCAGCAACTGATGATCGGCATCGATCAGGCTCATGGCCAGCAGGCCCCAGGTCAGCAGCAGCATGGCGGCGCAGGCCCAGCCAAAACCGAAGTGCCAGGCCACGAATGCCGAGAGCAACCCGCAGGCCAGCTCCACCAGCGGATAGCGCGGGCTGATGGCCGCCTGGCAACTTGAGCACCGGCCGCGCAAGGCCAGCCAGCTCAGCAGTGGAATGTTCTCCCAGGGGCGAATGGCATGTCCGCAGTGAGGGCAGCGCGAGTTCGGCGTCAGCAGGTTGAAGGCCGGACCGACTGGCTCGGCGGGCAGCGCTAGGATGTCACGGGCCTGCTGCTGCCAGTCGCGCTGCAGCATTAGCGGCAGGCGATAGACCAGCACATTGAGGAAACTACCGACCAGCAGGCCCAGCAGCAGGGTGCACAAAACAAAGGCCAGCGGGTGGCTGGCCAGGTAATCGGCAAGGGACATCGTCAACCCTCTTAAAACGCCAGATGATGGCATTGCCTCCTCGAGGGAGCGAACGGGTTCGCGAGCTCTTGGGCAGAGTGCCTACAGTCGAAAAGCTAGCGGACAGGTCCGCTCCCACAGAGAAGCGCCAGCCCGCCTTACACCACCGCGCCCAGCTGGAAGATCGGCAGGTACATGGCAATGATCAGGCCGCCGACCAGCACGCCCAGCACCGCCATGATCAGCGGCTCCATCAGCGCGGTCAGGCCATCGACCATGTTATCGACTTCGCTCTCATAGAAGGTCGCCACCTTGTCGAGCATGCCATCCAGCGAACCGGATTCCTCGCCGATGGCGGTCATCTGCAGCGCCATGGCCGGGAACACCCCGGTGGTGCGCATGGAGAAGTTCAGTTGCATGCCGGTGGACACATCCTGCTTGACCTTCAGCACCGCGTTCTTGAACACGATGTTGCCGGTGGCGCCGGCCACCGAGTCCAGCGCATCGACCAGCGGCACACCGGCGGCGAAGGTGGTCGCCAGGGTGCGGGCGTAGCGGGCGATGGACGACTTGTAGAGGATGTCGCCGACAATCGGCAGCTTGAGCACCGAGCGGTCGACGAAGTCGCGGAATTTCTGCGAGCGCTTATGGGCCTCCTTGAACAGGAAGCCGGCGGCGAAGAAGCCGGCCAGCAGGATCAGCCAGTACTCCTGCAACGCCTCGGACAGGCCGATGACCATCAACGTGAAGGCCGGCAGCTCGGCGCCGAAGTTGGCGAACACCGACTGGAACTGCGGCACCACCTTGATCAGCAGGATGGCCGAGACAATGATCGCCACCAGCACTACCGCGATCGGGTAGTTCATCGCCTTCTTGATCTTGGCCTTGAGCGCCTCGGTCTTTTCCTTGTAGGTGGCCACCCGGTCGAGCAGGGTTTCCAGCGCGCCGGACTGCTCGCCGGCATCCACCAGGTTGCAGTACAGCTCGTCGAAGTACTGGGGACGCTTGCGCAGCGAACTGGCCAGGCTGTTGCCCGCCGCCACGTCCTGCTTCACGTCGTCCACCAGCTTGCGCATGTTGGCGTTCTCGAAGCCCTCGCCAATGATGTCGAAGGCCGACAGCAACGGTACGCCAGCCTTCATCATGGTGGCCATCTGGCGAGTGAACAGCGCGATGTCCAGCGGCTTGATCTTCTTGCCGGCGCCGAAGAGCGAAACCGCCTTCTTGCGCACCTTGGTCGGGTTGATGCCCTGCTTGCGCAACTGGGCCTTCACCAACGCCGGGTTGATGCCGCTCAGTTCGCCTTTCAGCCGGGCGCCGCGCCGGTCGATACCTTCCCATGTGAACAGGGTGGTCTTCACTGCTTTCTCGGCCATGGTTAGTCCTTGGTCACCCGGTTGACTTCTTCGAGGCTGGTCACGCCCTGCATCACCTTCAGCAGGCCGGAGGTGCGCAGATCGTTGAAGCCTTCTTCGCGCATCTGCGCCGCGATTTCGATGGAATTGCCGTCGGCCATGATAAGGCGCTGCAAGGCAGGGGTATTTTTAACCACTTCATAAATACCGACGCGGCCCTTGTAGCCATCCTTGCAGTGTTCACAGCCGACCGGGCCGTAGAGCTTGAACTTGCCGATGCGGTTTTCCGGAAACCCCTCCTTGAGCAGGGTTTCGCGCGGCACCTCCACCGGCTTCTTGCAGCTGGGGCACAGCTTGCGGGCCAGGCGCTGGGCGATGATCAGGTTCACCGAAGTGGCGATGTTGAACGCTGCCACGCCCATGTTGCGCAGGCGAGTCAGGGTTTCCGCAGCGCTGTTGGTGTGCAGGGTGGACATCACCATGTGACCGGTCTGCGCGGCCTTGATGGCGATTTCGGCGGTCTCCAGGTCGCGGATTTCGCCGACCATGATCACATCCGGGTCCTGACGGAGGAAGGCACGCAGCGCCTGGGCGAAGTCCATGCCCTGGCGCGGATTGACGTTCACCTGGTTGATGCCTTCCAGGTTGATTTCCACCGGGTCTTCCGCGGTGGAAATGTTGATATCCGCCGTGTTGAGAATGTTGATGCCGGTGTACAGCGACACGGTTTTACCCGAACCGGTCGGACCGGTGACCAGGATCATCCCCTGGGGCTGCTGCAGCGCCTGCAGATACAGCTCCTTCTGGCTTTCCTCGTATCCCAGGGCATCGATGCCCAGCTGTGCACTGGACGGGTCGAGGATACGCATCACGATCTTCTCGCCCCACAGCGTCGGCAGGGTGTTGACCCGGAAGTCGATGGCCTTGGTCTTGGAGATCTTCATCTTGATCCTGCCGTCCTGCGGCTTGCGCCGCTCGGAGATGTCCAGGCCGGCCATCACCTTGAGGCGCGCGGCAATGCGCGTGGCCAGCTGGATCGGCGGGCGCGCCGCCTCGTGCAGCACGCCATCGGTGCGGAAACGCACCCGGTAGGCTTTTTCGTAAGGCTCGAAGTGCAGGTCCGAGGAGCCGCCCTTGATGGCGTCTAGCAGCATCTTGTTGACGAAGCGCACCACCGGCGCGTCGTCGGCCGCTTCGCCTTCATCGCGGGCAGCCTTGTCGTCATTGCCGTTCTCGATGTCCAGGCCGTCCAGATCGACATCGTCCAGGTCGCTGAGCGACGAGGTGGCGCTCTCGTAGAACTTGTCGAGGGCCGCCCCCAGCTTGTCGTCCTCGACCAGGATGCCCTCGGTGGTCAGCCCGGTACTGAACTGCACATCGTTGATGGCCTGCTGGTTGGAAGGGTCGGAGACCGCCACGAACAGCTTGTTGCCGCGCTTCCACAGCGGTAGCAGGCGATGCTGGCGGGCCAGTTTCTCGCTGACCAGCTCCCGGGGTTGCTGCTCCTTGTCGATGGCGCCGAGGTCCAGCAGGGCCACGCCGAACTGCTCGGCGGCCAGCTCGGCCACCGCCCGGCCCTTGGCCAGCTTGTTCTGCACCACATAACTGATCAGCGACTGGCCGCCGCGCTGCGCCTGGATCTGCGCCTGCTGTGCGGTCTTTTCATCGAGCAGTCCGGCCAGCACCAATTGGCGGGCCAGACCGGAGAGGGAAATGGCGGTATTCATCGGCTCACTCCGTGGCAATGGCCGCCTTATAACGCAGCCGCACCGTGAGTTCTGAAACCTGGCGCACACAGTGACGCGGGGTGTCACTTTGTGGCTGAGCCGTGTTCGTGGTGGAGTGCTTTTTGTTTTTTTCGACGCGGATCGCTGCAAAGTGATGTCATATGGCCATTTTTTATGGTGATCTGCGTCTCTCGGAGTTTTTATCGTGCGTCACAAAACTGACAGATCGAGGGTGGTCGTATTTGTCCGTAAAAAGCCTTTAGAACAACGGCTTGGAACGTTTCTGTGCATATTTTGAACGATGGATGAGTCAGGGATTGCCGGCTTTCTGGCACGCCGGCTGCTGCCTCCTGGGTAGGTCATAGGACCTTGAACAATCCCAAGGGAGATACAGCATGAAAGCTCAAATGCAGAAAGGTTTTACCCTGATTGAATTGATGATCGTTGTGGCGATCATTGGCATTCTGGCCGCGGTGGCGCTGCCGGCGTATCAGGATTATACGGTGCGCGCTAAAGTCTCTGAGGGCATGATCGCAGCAAGTGCGCTTAAGGTAGGTGTAACGGATGTGTTTGCTGATAATGGTATTGCCGGCGTTGCTGCATACTCAGCTGTGATTGCAACTCCGGCCGAGCAGGCTAATCTCACTACCAACATTATTAGCGCCGTTGCGGTAGATGATACTGATGGCACCATTTCCCTGACTCTCGGCGGAATCCCGCAGCTGGGTGCCGGTGCCAACGTGATCGCATATGTTCCGCAAATCAACGGCGCTGCTATTTCGGACGCCAACTCCACAGGCTCCATTACTTGGGCATGCGACACGGCAGCCACCACAATCATCGATAAGTTTCTGCCTGCAAACTGCCGTTAAGTTAAGGGAAAGGGGCAAATATTATTTTCCCCTGTTCTTTCCAAAGCCCCGCCTTTTGGCGGGGCTTTGTCGTTTAAGCTTTACATTTTCACGGGGTACCGCTGCTGTGGATGTCAGCCAGCCAGGAGCAGTAGGGTGGATAACTCGCGTAGTGATTATCCACCACAGCAGTCGGGCAAGCGGGGCGGCGAAAAGGGCGAGGCGGAAGTCACCCAACTGTGAGAGCGAATTCATTCGCGAGCTGTTCGGAGCATTAAAAGCTCGCGGACAAGTCCGCTCCTACAGGGGGTGTACGAACACTTGCTGCTCGGCCTTCTCCAGGCGCTTCTGCCGCGCCGATCCTGCAATCCTCAGCAGTCCGCTGTCGCGCCGCCAGAGCAAGGCCCATTCACCGGCACTTTCCAGCGCAACGTTCAGTTCAGCCTGCAGGGATTCGAACTGCGCAAACACCCCGCCCAGCAGCAGGTGCGTCGCGGCTTCACGCGGATCGAGGCGAGCGACTTCGCTGCCTGCCACCAACACGCCGGCCAGTTTCAGGCGCAACGCCTGCGGCCACTGGCATTCCAGACCGACGCCGTACAGCCAGGCGCTCAGCGCTAGCAGCACGTGCACATCCTCAAGGGTGCGAAACGGCTTGGCGTAGTCGTCCCAGCCGTCACCCGGCAATGGCTGAGCCACGGCGCCGTCGAGCAATAGGCGGGCGTGGGGGATATCCGTGGCGATGGGCAGCGGCGGCAGGCTTTCCAGCGCGATCCCGGAAGTATCGCGCGCAACGCTGCACAGGCTGATGCGTACAGCCTCGCCCTCCGGCTCGCTGCGCGCGGCGACCAGAAACCAGTCGGCCTCGCTGCCGCCGGTAACAAAATCCTTGCAGCCGCTGAGTCGTCCTTCGTGAAAGCGGGTGCTCATGTCCGCCGGGCGCACGCTGCGTCGCTCCGTCACGCAGAAGGCGCCTAGGCTGGCGGGTGCTTCTGGCCAGAGCGCGCGCAGCGCCGCCTGGTAGCCGGCCAGGAAGGCCAGACCCGGGGTGGCGGCCAGACGGCCGCCGAGGATGGCCAGCTGCGCGGTCGATAGCCCGTTTGCCTGTTCCTGCAGTTGGGCATACCACGCAGGCAGGGCGCCGGTCGGCAGGCGGACGAGGGGGCCGAGCAGGCGGTTCCAGGGCATGGTTCTTCCTTGAAAAAAGGCGTCAGGTCAGTTCGATCTGCTCATCGTGAATGTGGATCAGCCCCTGCTTGTACAGCCCGCCGATGGCCTTCTTGAAGTTGCCCTTGCTGACGCCGAAGCGCTGGGCAATCAGCTGCGGATCGCTCTTGTCGCCCAGCGGCAGGCTGCCGCCGTTGGCGCGCAGCTGGTCGAGGATCTGATCGCCGAGGCTGTCACGCACCTGTTCCGGCGGCGGCTGCAGGCTCAGGCTGATCTTGCCGTCGTCGCGCACCTCGCGGATGTAGCCGGTCTCCCGCGAGCCGGGGCGCAGGAACTTGAACACCTCGTTCTTGTGGATCAGCCCCCAGTGGCTGTTGTCGATGATGGCCTTGAAGCCCAGGTCGGTCTTCTCCGCCACCAGCAGGTCGACCGCCTGACCGCGGGTGTAACGCGGCGGGGTCTGGTCCAGGTAGCGATCCAGACGGGCGGTGGCGGTGATGCGGCGGGTGCGCGGGTCGAGGTAGACATACACCACGCAGTAATCGCCGACCTGCAGCGGGCGCTTCTCCTCCGAGTGCGGCAGCAGCAGGTCCTTGGGCAGTCCCCAGTCGAGGAACAGGCCGATGCGGTTGATCTCCACCACCTTGAGGCTGGCGAAACCGCCGACTTCCACCTTGGGTTTGAGGGTGGTGGCGATGGGGCGGTCCTCGCTGTCGAGATACACGAAGACGTTCAGCCAGTCCCCTTCCTCGCTGGGCTCGTCCTTGGGGATGTAACGCTTGGGCAGCAGGATTTCGTCGCCGGCACCGTCGTCCAGGTACAGGCCGAAGTCGGTGTGCTTGGTGACCTGCAGTGAATTGAATCGACCGATCAGTGCCATGTTGGGGTGTGCCTCGTTACGTCAGGGCGCGCATTCTACCGTTGTTCCCGGGGCTTCAGGCCGACACGCAACAGTTTGCCGTTCGGTTCGTCGGACAGCAGGTAGAGGTAGCCATCCGGCCCCTGGCGCACGTCGCGGATGCGTTTGCCCAGTTGGCCGAGCAGGCGTTCCTCGTGGACGACGCGCTCGCCGTCCAGTTGCAGCCTGATCAGCTCGCCCTTGAGCGCGCCGATGAACAGGTTGTCGCGCCAGGCGGGGAAACGCGTGTGACTGTAGAAGGCCATGCCGCTGATCGCCGGTGATTTTTCCCAGACGTAATGCGGCGGCTCGGTGCCCTCGACTTGCTTGCCCTTGGCCTCCGGGATCGCTGTGAAGCTGTAGTTGATGCCGTGGGTGGCCAGCGGCCAGCCGTAATTGCGGCCGGGGCGCGGGATGTTGATCTCGTCACCGCCGCGCGGGCCGTGCTCGTGCAGCCACAGCGTGCCGCTGCGCGGATCGAGGGCCATGCCCTGCGGGTTGCGATGGCCATAGGACCAGATTTCCGGGCGCGCGCCCGGGCGGTTCACGAAGGGGTTGTCGGCCGGCACGCGGCCATCGGCGTGCAGCCGGACCAGCTTGCCCTGCAGCTTGTTCAGGTCCTGGGCGGTGGGGCGCTGGTTGTTTTCGCCCAGGGCGATGAACAGATAGCCGTCGCGATCGAACACCAGGCGCGCGCCGAAATGGATGCCGGTGGAGAGCTTGGGCTGCTGCTGGAAGAAACGCTGGAAATTTTCCAGGCGGCGCCCGTCGTCGCTCAGTCGCCCACGCCCCACGGCGGTGCCGGCCTTGCCGTCGCCGGCCTCGGCGTAGGCGAGGTAGACCAGCCGGTCCTCTTTGAAATCCGGCGACAGCGCCACATCCAGCAGGCCGCCCTGGCCGCGCGCATACACGGCCGGCACGCCGTCGATGGGTGGCGAAAGCCTGCCGCTGGCGTCCAGCTGGCGCAGGCGGCCGGGACGCTCGGTGATCAGCAGGCCCTGGTCATCAGGTAGGAAGGTCAGCGACCAGGGATGCTCCAGGCCGCCGATCATTTCATCGACCTGCAGAATGCCTTGCTCACTGGGATAGTCGGCGGCCTGCACGACCGTGCCCAGCGTGGCCAGCAGAAGGATGCCGATCCATTTGCCCATGGCGATGCTCCGTGGAATGAATGGTCGACACACTATAGGTGCTGAGCATCCTGGGCTATACCGGTGGAGAACCTGTCGGAGGATGGAACCATGCCGAGTCGCCTGAGCAGCGAAGATCAGCAGCGCGTCAACGAGTACCTCAACGCCCCGCAGCACCGGGTCGAGCGCAAGCCGTTCCGGCCCTTGTTCCTGCTGTTGATGACGGTGGGAGTAGTGGTGTTGCTGGGTGGGTTGAGCCGCTGGTTGGCGGCGCTGGTGGTGTAGCAGGCGGGCCTTTGGCGCGGAGGCTTTGGTGGACAAGGAATACGTTGTCCACCCTGCGGTGGCGCCCGCCTTGGTAGGCGGGTAGATACCGTCTTGCTCCCTACCGCGCAAGCGCCAGTTTGGGTTCGAAGGGCT
>NZ_JBOY01000021.1:0-26525 GCF_000647775.1 Pseudomonas sp. RL
AGATCAGCACCGGCTGATCCGGCTCGCCCTGGTCGTTGAGCAACAGGCACTTGTGGATGCCGGTTTCCGACACGTTGTACTGATTGCGCGGCAGCTGGTTGGCGTCCAGGTGAGCCAGGGCCTCGGCTTCGGAGTCGAAGGAGCCTTCGAAGCCACCGCCGAACTTGCGGTCCTTGAACACCTGCCACTTGTTCTCATAATGCAGGTTGATCACGAAGCAGTGGTTGTACAGCTCGCCAGTCAGGCTATTGAAGATATGGCCCAGCTGGGCACCCTCAATGAACTTGGCGTCGTTCTTGTCCAGCTGCGGGGACAGCTGCTGGATCAGGTCCAGCCGGGGGATCGCCATGTCCTGGCTGGAGACGTTCTCGTTACCCGCGCCCGTGCCCTGGGCAATGTGGGCGGGCAGTTGGTCGTCACTCAGAAAGGCGACGACGGACTTGGGTGCGGATGCAGCGGCTACTTCTTTCGACATGAGTAAGTTCCTTTTACGAAAGGCCCTTTCGGGCGTCAGCCCCGTACCTTGGAGGCAAGAGGCAGTCTAGTTGGCAGTGCCAAATCCCACAAGCGAGGGTTTGGCGCTGCCAAATGTATTGGATGGACGGCGAATCACGTGGCTTTTCGCATGTTCAGGCTGCGCAGGGTGACCGGGTTGATGCCCCGCGGGGCCTCGCCGGCGTCCAGCAGCTCCTTGTAGGCGGCATTGGACAGCCGGCGCTGGAGCAGGTGGAAGGCCCGGTTGTCGTGGATGTAGTCGTAGACGGTATCCCAGTCCTCGACCTGGCCCACGGTGTTCTCGCTGATCGAGAAGGACAGCTTGCCCACGGCGAAGCGGGTCAGGCCCGTCTGGTCGGCGAGTTCGATGATGTCCTGCTCGTTGGCCTTGAGCTGTTCGTCCAGGCTGGCCACCTGGCGTTCCAGCTCGCGCTTGGCCTCGCGCAGGCGGTCACGTTCCTCGGCCAGGGTGTCCAGCCGGGTCTTGGTGGGGGTGGCGACGGTCATGTCAGGTCCTCCAGGTTGATGTTGTGAATCTCGCGGTAGAGCCAGTCCCAGTAGCCGCTCATGGTGCGGCCGGTGGCTACTGCGTTGTGCCAGTCCTGGCGGGTGAAGTAGGGGTGTTCGCCCCCACCTTCCGGGTTGTACTTGTCGTCCAGCTGCCCGGGTGACAGCCCCAGGTCTTCCTGGTCGAAGGGCGGCATCACTGGGCCTCCAGGGTGGCGATCTCGTCATCCAGCCCGTCGAGCAGGCCGCGCAGCACGCGGATGTCGGCCTTGGCGTTGGCCAGCAGGACCTCGCGGGCCTCGATCATGCGATCGAGCTTGTTGTTGGCCTGCTTGAAGGCGCGGGAGCTGGCGTCGAAGTCGCCGCCCTCGGTCATCGCCCGGGTCACGTCGTTGCGGGCGATCAGGACCGTGGTGCGCTGGTTGGTGATGTCCGTGTCCATGCCGCAGGCGCGGCTCAGGCTGCGGTTCAGGGTGCGGGCCATCAGCGCCAGGTTCTCCAGCGGCCTTTGCACCGGGTTGGCCGGGGCGGGGGCCGCGTTGAGGGTGGGCAGCGAGTCCATGTCTGTGTTCTCGTCGATGACCACGGCGGTCAGGCCGGCGGCGTTCAGGTTGTCGATCAGTGCAGGTGCGTTCATGGGTGTGTCTCCAGGGGTGGGGTGGGTTATCAGGCGGCCCGGTCTTGCAGGCCGCACAAGAGGTCCATCAGCGTGTCCATGCGCTCGATCTTTCCGTTCAGCTTCTCGTACACCTGTTCCTCGGCGGTGCCGGCGGCGGCAATGCAGATGGTCTCGGTGCGCTGGGTCTGGCCGGCGCGGTAGATGCGCCGGTTGAACTGCTGGAAATGCTCGGCGTTGTAGGTCGGGCTGACCCAGATGGTGGCCGTGCCCTTGGTCAGGGTCAGGCCGTGCCCGGCCGACTGGGGGTGGGCGAAGATCACGCGCAGCTTGCCGGCCTGGAACATCGCCACGGCCTTCTCGCGCTCGATCAGTGGCACCGAGCCGTCAATTACCGCGTAACTGATCCCGGCGGCCTCGGCAGCAGCCACCAGCTGGTCGCGCTGGTGTTGCCAGATGAAGGCCACCACCGACTGCTCGCGCTGCTGCACCAGCTCCAGGGCCAATTCGGTGCGGCTGGTGTCGAACACCTGGTAGGTGCCGTCGCCGGCGTACACCGCCCCGGAACACAGCTGCAGCAGCTTGTTGGTCTTGGCGCTGGCATGGACCGCGCTGATCCGCGCGCCGCTGTCGTGATCCAGCACCGCCTCGCGCTGCAACTGCCGGTACTGGGTCATCAGCTTGGGTGGCAGCTCGACATGCAGCACGCGCTGGACGTTCTCGGGCATGTCCAGGCAGTCCTCGAGCTTGACGCGGAAGGTGATGTCCTTGAGGCGGTCGGCGATCATCATTTGTGCGTGTGGCTTGTCGTGCCACTCGACGTACTGGCCACCGGGGCCTGTGGGCACCGGCTCGCAGACCTGGGTGCGGAAGCCCCAGAACTGGCGGCCCAGCCGTTCGCCGTCGTCGACCAGGAAGGCCGGGTGCCAGATGTCGCAGGCGCCGTTGCTGTTCATGGTCCCGGACAGGAACCAGCGGTAGTCGAACTGCTTGCGCATCACGGCCAGCTGCTTGCTGCGCTGGGCGGTGCGGTTCTTGAAGGCGGGGAACTCGTCGACCACCAGGACCCAGCGGCCGGTGAGCGTGATGCCGGCCAGCCAGCGCACGGCGTCGTGGTTGCACACGTACACGTCGGCCTGCTCCCTGGGCCAGAAGGCCTTGTCCTTTTCCTTGGCGGTGGCCACCGAGCAGAGCAGGTGCGGGGTGAACTTGGCGCAGTCGGCCGACCAGCTCGGGCGCAGGATCGACTTGGGCGCCAGGACCAGCATGTGGTCGGCCAGGCCTGCCTTCTTGAGGCGCGAGAAGGCCTCAAGGGTGGCCCGGCTCTTGCCGGTGCCGGGGTCCGAGCCGTCGAACATGCGCGGATGCTCGACCTTGAACTGCGCGTTGGCTTCCTGGTGGGCAAACAGGGGTGGAATCATGCGTAACGTCCCTTCGGAATGTAATGGTACGGCCCGCTGTCGCTCTCCCCGGCATCGAAGTCGTCGGGGTCGTAATCGGGCTCATCCATCGCGTCCTGCGGGGTTTCCTCGTCCGGGTCCGGGCCGATGTAGTCCGGGTCCCGGGGATCGGTGTGGCGGCTGATCCAGGCGGGGATCATGGCTACTCCTTGGCGGCGTGCTGCTGCCTGCTGGTTCCTTGGCTCCCCTCAGTGGGTGACGTGTTCATCGGCCCAGGGGCAGGCCGGCTCGCTGCGGCCTTCCTGCACCTTGGCGTGCGGGCAGAAGCGGCAGGCGTGGAAGCTGGGCTTGGGGTCGAAGGTGACGCTGGTCGTCATCACATCGGCGCGGCGCTCGAGCATCGGGCGCATCAGGTCGGCCTGGCGGCGGGTGTAGGCGGCGCGCAGTTCCTCGCCCTTGTCCAGGTAGGCGAACTGCACGCTGATGAGCTCCAGCTCCGGGTAGCGGGCGAAGGCGCCGATGGCGTAGCCCATGCCCTGCTGGCCGTGCTTGATTTCGTTGCCCCACTTCTTGCCGGTCTTCCAGTCGATGACCTTGGCGCTGGTGGGGCTCTCGAAGTGGATGGCGTCGAGCTTCATGCGCGCCCACACGTCCTTCCCGGTCCAGCCGGTGACGCCCCAGGTACGGGTGAAGCCCCAGTCGCCTTCCACCTCGACGCGGGCCTCGGCGTATTCCTCGCGCAGCAGGTTGATCAGCGGCAGGAAGCCCTGCATCTCCTTGATCACATCGCTGTGTTCGGCCTGGATGTAGCCCTCGATGTGGTTGTGGATTTGCGTGCCGCGCTCGGCGGCCGGGCCGCTGGGCGAGGGCATCTTCGCCACGACGGAGAGGTAGACCTTGTGCGGGCAGTCCTCGAAGTCGAACAGCCGGGACATCGACCAGGTGGGCACGGTGCCCAGCGGCGCGGTGCGCAGGTCGAGGATGGCCTGCTGCTTGGCCTGGAGCTGGGCGCGCAGGGCGCCCGGGTTGAAGACAGTGGTGTCCGGCGGTGGGGCCACGGTCGGCGGCACCGCCACCTTGCCGCTGCCGAAGGCGGCCGGGTTGAAGGTGCTGTCAGTCATTGTCGTAGCCCTGGAAGTCCTCGATGGAATAACCGGCATCGGCGAGGACTTCGGCCACGACCCCGAGGGTGTCGGCGTTCCATTCACGCTCGCTGAGCAGGGCTTGTATCTGCTCGAGGGCGTGTTCGGGGGTCAGGTATTGCTGGGGTTTGGGCACGTCCATGGCTCCTGGGTCAGTGGAAGTTGGCGTGGGCCGGCTTGCGGCCGGGCGCGGTAAGGGCGGTCAGCTCGTCGTGCTCGAGGTTCGAGTACCACTGGATGTCCACGCAGGTGGTCTTCTCGCCATGCACCTTGGCGCGCTGCACGGGCACGTCGTTGCGGTTGAGCAGCTGGGTGAACTTCGGCTGGGTGATGCGGGCGTCATGCAGGGCCAGGTAGACGGTGTACAGCTCCTTGGCCGTGACCCGCGCGGGTGCGCCGTCGACCTGACCGGCCCAGGCGCGCACGTATTTCTGCGCGGTGGTGATCTGCACCGAGCGGGACAGGTCGTTGGCCACGTCCAGCTCCAGGACTTCGAGGAAGAAGTCCAGCTCGCCGTGGCGCACGGCCAGGCAGAAGCGCTCGTTGTACCCCAGGGCCAGGGTCTTCATGCGCTGCTTGGCTTCGTTCTCGATGCAGGTGCGCGCGGCGTTCTCGTCGGCCTTGTAGGCCAGCATGAAGCCGGCGAAGGTGCCCAGCTCGTCGTCCAGCCGCGGCAGGTCCTCGACAACGGTCGGCCAGACGGCGCGCAGGGTGGTCCGCTGGGGCGGGGCGATGTTGAAGCGCCGGTCGCCGTCCTCGATGCGGATCACGTCCTGGTGGTTGGAGAAAAAGATGTAGTTGGTGAAGTTGGCCACTTCGAGCACGTCGGTGCGCATGGCCCGGATGTTGGAGGTTTCCCCGCCGATTTCGTCCTTGAGCTTGTTGAGCAGCTTGCCGTCCTGCTTGGAGTCGGACAGGCGGAATTCCTCGTAGACCAGGAACAGGGTGTGCTGCAGGTAGGCGTTGAACTGTTCTTCCAGGTGGTCCAGGCGCTTCTTGGTGGCGTACTTCTCACCGATCAGCGGGCGCAGGATGCGGTTGAAGAAGATCCCCTTGCCGGTGCCGGGGATGCCGCTGAACACCCAGGCGGTCGACAGCTTCTTGCGGGTCTGCAGCAGGTAGGCCAGCCAGTTGATGAACCACTCGAACTCCGGGTCGCTGCTCCCGCAGATGTGGTACAGCACGCGGTAGATCAAAGGGCACAGCTGGCTGAGGGCGTCCTTGGCGCCGCCCAGGCTGCGTCCGGCGTAGGTCGGGAACAGGGCCGGCGGGTTGCGTAGCAGCTCGGTGGCCTGAAAGAGGTTCAGGCGCTGGTTGTCCCAGTCGATCACCAGGGTGGTGGTCGGGTCGAAGGTCACCGTCCACTGCGGGATCGGATCGGCCAGCGGCACCCCGTAACTGGCGCACCAGTCGGCCAGGTTCTGCTTCTGAATCTTGTTGATGCGCAGCACCCGGTCATCGCGCGGGTTGTACTCCACGGCGTAGTGGGTGTCGGAGTCGATTTCCCGGAAGGCCAGCGGGCGCGGGTCGCTGGTGTCCCTGATCTGCGTCTTGTAGGTCTCGCAGTACCAGTTGTAGATGTCCTCGTTGGCCTTGCGCAGCTCGAAGGGCGGCTCGCCCTTGAAGTTGTAGATGATCTCCGGGTTGCCGATGGGGTTGTAGTAGGCGTTGCTGTCGCCACCGTTGACGTTCCAGTAGGCGAACTTCTCGGACACGCGGATCAGCGTCATCTGCAGCTGGTCCGGGTTGGTCAGCACCTGGACCTTCTCGCCGTCCACGGTCAGCGAACGGTACTGCGGGGTCATGCGCTTGAGGCCAGCGCTCTTGCGCAGGTCCGCGAGGATGCGCTCGGCCTGCTGCTGCACGGCGCTGGGCAGGGTGTCGAGCACCAGCTGGGTGATGTCGCAGGTGGCGCGCTCGCCGGGCAGCAGCACCCAGCGGTCGGCCGGCGACGTGAACGGGTCGGCCACGCCCACCAGCTCCGGCGGGGCGATGTAGACCAACTGGGCGGGGCGGGCCACCACCGGGTCGCAGACCCACTTCACGCTGATGCCCGAGCGGTTGAGCTTGAGCTGTCGCTTGAAGGGCTCGACCTGGAAGTTCAAGCCGGTCAGCCAGTGGGTCAACTGGGCGGTGGACACCGGGCGTTTGAGCAGGAAGAACAGGTGCAGGCCGATGGCCCCGTTGGGCTTCATGCCGGTGGACGCCGAGGCGTTGGCGATGCAGGCGGTGCTGTTCAGCGGCGCCGGCAGCAGCTGGCGGATCGGCTCGACCACGGCGGCCAGGGTGGCGCTGCTGATCGGCGCGACCAAGGGCGTCTCCGGGATGAAGTCGTCCAGGTCGATGACCAGCAGGTTGGTCGGCGCGTTCTTGTCGGCCTTGTTGCGTCGCGACTCGCTGATCAGGGGTTCCTTGAGGACGCCCCGGTGGATGCAGTGGCCCTTGAGCGCATGGCTCTGCATCAGGGCGAAGGCTTCATCCAGGCCTTGCGGGTTGGGCGCGATGAAATGGGTGTGGCTGGTGAAGGTCTTGGCCAGCGGGTACGGCGTTCCCCCCTCCTGGGTGATGGTTTTGGCCAGTCGCAGATTCCGTGCGGGCTCCAGAAGCGTGATTGGCACAGTCATGGTGTTGTCCAAAAAATATTTGGCACTGCCAAACATAGTCGGGCTGGGCAGAGTGGGCCAGGTGAGGAAGGTTGGGCTGTAGGTCACCTTGCTTGGGGAGGCAAAATGACATCAAGTTCGGCCGGAGGCATACTGCTCACTATCTGCTGATGTCTAGTTGCCAGCCCTTTGTTTGGCTGCGATTTAGAGCTGGTTTTTCTGGGGAGGGGTAATGAAAGTACTGAGTGATTTATGGGCGTCTTTTTCAGGGGCAGCAAAGGTTAGGGTTAGCGACCCTTTTATAGGTGCATTCTTTGTTTCTTGGTTGTTATTTAACTGGAATCAGATTGCATTGCTTTTTTGGGGGGAAGGGAAGGCATCGGAGCGTATCTCAAATTTTGATAATTATATCAAGGCGACTGATTTATTCTCGTTTAATTCGGTCTTGGTATTGCCGTTATTCTTCTCATTTTTATACCTTTTTTTATTTCCATGGATTTCCTTTTTTGTTAAAGGGCTCCTCTCGTTTACGGATGATCTTCTTTATAGGCAGGCTATTGATTCAGAGTTGCGTAAAGTTAGGCAACAGGAGGATCTTAATAAGGCAAAAATTTTGTCTGATCCCGAAAAGAAGTTTATCGAGCAGAGCGTCCAGCTGGAGCTTGATCGCAGAAAAGAGCTGATGGAACAGCGAAAACACAGAGGGGTTCGCATGCAAGCGAAGGCTGAAGAGCAAGTCTTGAAAGCAAAAGAGGCTAGCGATAAGGCAAAAGAAACTGAGATCACGCTCCAAAACAAAGCTAGGCAGGCGGAGCTTGAGAGCAGGCGGTTCAGCGTGCATAGCGATAGGTTGAAGGCCGAGGCAGCTTCCCATAGATTTCCGTCGGCATATCTTTTTCTCGAAATGCTTGATGAGAGCCTGAGGGCTGATGATCAGGAATTGTCTCTTGGTGGATTGGGAGAAGTGGTTGCTGCTATATTTGGATATGACAGCTTTGCAGATATTTTATATGATAAGGAGTTCAATAACGAAAGTTTTTCTGAGGTTTCCTACGTTTATTACGACTCCGAATCTCTAGCGTCTAGACTGGAGCAAATTCTCCTTGCTGAGGGGTATCATGTAAATTTGACGCCAGGGGATTTGTTTGACCATATTGTTTCCATTTTCGAAATTCTGCCATACAATTTCGTTGACTTGGAAATGCTGACTGAGGCGGGGAAGGAATTTGCTCAAGAAAAACGTTTCTCATTGCTGGAATCAGAAGGCGTGGCGGGAGCTATATCCGAGTCAGATACTTATTTTGAAGAGGTGGAAATTGATGAGATGAGAATAGTGGGTTTCGATAGAGGTTTTTTTGCAAAATTTGACGCAAATGCCAGTGGCGTTCATCGGAACGATAGTGAAGTGCCGGGCCGTGGTATTACTATCGAATTAAAAGTAGAAAGTCGCCTCAAAGTAGGAAGAAGAGCTCTGGGGGGCTTTGAGTTTAGCGAAGTACAGGGTCACTTAAATGATTATTGTTAGGCGGAACACGCTGCGATAGGTGGTCTTTCTCGTTGCCACACCCATTGAAGGTGCTTTCCTTAGGCGGTCGCTGCCGGCCTACTATCCAGGGCCGAAAAACCGCGATACTGTATGGGTGTACAGTAATCGAGAAACCGCCATGGGCATCTACCTTCTCGGGCGGGCGGCCCCCTCTCAGGCCCAGCTGCCGTTCTTCAGTTCCTGTGTGCCAGCCGGGTTTCCCAGCCCGGCCCAGGATCACATGGAAGGGTCTATCTCCCTGGATGACCTGATGGACATCCGCGCGCCGCATACCTACCTCGCCAGGGCGGCGGGAACCAGCATGATCCACGTAGGCATCTTCGACCGGGACATCCTGGTTGTTGATCGGTCGCGGCTCCCTGAGCCCGGGCAGGTCGTCATCGCCGCTCTGAATGGCGAGTGTCTGGTGAAGATTTTCGACCAGCGGAATGGCCAGACGCTGCTGCGTTCGGCCAACAAGCAGTTCCCTACGCGCTACCTGCTGGAGGGTGACGAGCTGGGTGTCTGGGGCGTGGTCCGCTACAGCGTGCGTTGCCATGGGCACTACTGAACGGGCCATCGCCCTGATTGATTGCAACTCGTTCTATGCGAGCTGCGAGCGGATTTTCCGTCCCGATCTGGCGCGCACCCCCATCGTCGTGCTGAGCAACAACGACGGCTGTGTCATCGCCCGAAGCGCCGAGGCGAAGAAGCTGGGCATCGCGATGGGTGCTCCCTATTTTCAGATTCGCCGCGACCTGGAGCGCTGGGGTGTCGCGGTGTTCTCGTCGAACTATGCGCTGTATGGCGATATCAGCGAGCGGGTGATGGCGGTGATCGAAAGCCTCGTGCCGGCGCTGGAGGTCTACAGCATCGACGAGGCGTTCGCGGACCTGTCCGGGATCGCTGACGTGGAAAGGCTGGGCCGCACGATCCGCCGGGAGGTGCTCCAGCGCACCGGCATCCCGGTGGGGGTGGGCATCGCCCCGACCAAGACCCTGGCCAAGCTGGCGAACCACACGGCCAAGCGTCTGCAGCAGCAGACGGGTGGGGTGGTGAACATCTGCGAGGCGCACAAGCGCGACTGGGTGCTGCGCAACACGGCGGTTTCCGAAGTCTGGGGCATCGGCCGGCGCATGACCGAGCACCTGGATCGGCTGGGGATCAAGACCGCATGGGATTTGGCGCATTTCGACCCCTGGACGCTGCGCAAGCAATTCAGTGTGGTGGTCGAGAAGACGGCCCGCGAGCTGCGTAGCACACCCTGCCTCGACCTGGAGCAGGTGGCCCCGCCCAAGCAGGAAATCTGCTGTTCGCGCATGTTCGGCCAGCGGCTGCGGGAGTTGCCTCCTATTCGCGAAGCGGTGGCGACCTACGCTGCCCGGGCGTGCGAAAAGCTGCGTGCGCAGCATTCGCTTTGCAAGCGGGTGCGGGTGTCGATCCGCACCGGCATGTTCAATCCAGATGAACCCAAGTTTTCCAAGGGCATTGTCTGCGAGCTTCCCTATCCAACGGACGACACCCGGCTGGTCACCCGCGCTGCGCTGGCGGGGCTGGAGCAGGTGTACCGGGAGGGGTTCGCGTTTTCCAAAGCGGAGATTCTGCTGATGGACCTGCGGCAGCGCGGTGAGTACACGGATGATCTATTCGCCGAGGTGCAGCCCGCAGAGTCGGAGCGGGTGATGGGTGTGCTGGATCAAATCAACGCGAAGTGGGGGCGGGGTACGATCCGGCCGGGTCGAGTGCCCACGGCGCCGGACTGGGGGATGCGGCGGGAGATGATGAGCCAGAGCTACACGACCCGGCTCGATGAGTTGTGGGTAGTGGGGTGTAGGTGAGGCGCCATGTGGCGTTGAATCGGCTCGCATGTAGTGCATGCCGCTAGAAAGAGATTGATTGGGTCGGATGTTGCCCCGAAACTGGAATTTGCTAAGCTACGGTCGACCCTCCTTCCAATCAACCGAATTGCTCGCCCCCGCGATTTGTAGCACAGAAGCAGCACTGGTTTTCCACGACGCTTTTCGTTCTAAAGCCTGTATGCAACCCCCAGGTGTCGCATTGCAACATCCAGCATACCCTCAAGAGCCTAAGACAGTGAGCACATGAATCTTTTTTTAACAGAGCTTCGCAAAACCATCCCATCTCAGATCGGTCAAGATCTATTTTGTGAAATGGGTCGCGCATCTTGGAATGCGATGCCTCCGATAGCTATTGCTGATCTTTCCGTTGCTATTGGAACCAACTTAGGCTTGGTTCGTTCGAGAAATGAGGACCGTGTTGCAGTTGCCCAAGTTTCTGCAGCGGATGGTGAGACTTATTTTGTAGTGCTCGTATGCGATGGTGTGGGCGGCACGGAGATGGGAGATGCTGCCGCATCTCTTGCAATTACTATCTTTTTAGAAGAGCTGACGCATAATCGCTCCAAACGAAACCTTTCTACACTGCTTCGTCTGATAGTCAAGCGTGTTGACGAGCGTGTCCGCGAAGGCCTTCGTGGTAAAGGGGCAACAACCCTCAGTGTTTTCATAGCGACAGGTCATGGCGAGAAAGCTGCCGCCAATATAGGCGATAGTCGTATCTATGCTTGGTCTCCTCTTAATGATCGGTTAGTGCAGATCAGTAGAGATGACACAATAGAAAACGAGCTTTCCGAACTTTCTAAAAATCCATTAGCTTTACAGTTTCGGGGTTTAGGAGGCAGTCTTTCGCAGGCGATAGGCGAAGATGGTAGAGCCGCTAATGATCTTCGGATAACTATTTTGGATTCCGAGTATTTAAGTGAAGGAATTATTTTAGCCACCGATGGAGCCTGGAAGGGGAGCGAGGATGGGTTTAATGCTGTGCTAAAGAAAGCGCCATCTTCTACTGCTGCGGTCAATAGGATAATGTCGCTTTCAAATTGGGCGGGCGGGTTAGATAACGCATCTATTGTTGTGGTTGAGAGAATTAGGGATGCGATTGAAAATATCCCTCCTGTTGAGCCAGGTTTGTTAAAACTTCATGTGTGGCTTGGGAATGTCAAGATAGTGCTTTCTGCTTCGGAATCTGCTGCACGATTGGCCGGGTTGGATCGGCCAATCATGAAGGCGGATGGTAGAAGAACCTGGGTGAGGAAGTACGGGCGCGCTGGCGGAGAGGATAATAAGAAGCCGAGGCAGCTTGGCTTTACGATATCCGAAGAGGCGAGTTTGGAAAAGAAAAAGGCGGCGCGGGCTGAAATTGAGATATCAATCGAACCTGAGCCGAAAAAAGATTCTGAAAATTGAATGGAATCAAATGATAAGTTTACCTGGAAGATATACGGCAGTCACTAACACCCTAATGAGTGGGGGTTTTGGTAGCGTTCAGCCAGTACGGGATAATTTTTTGGGGCGAGATGTTCTGTTTAAGTTCATGCAGTCTGGGAACGATGATGGGCAGCTCCGCAATGAAATTCAAATGCTGGCAAAGGCTCGATCTAAACACATAGTTGAAATCTATGATGTGATTAGAGATGAGCGAGGCGCAGTTCAGGGGATAATTATTGAATACCTTCAAGGTAGGTCTTTTGAGAATTTCCACCTGGAAGCTGCGGATGACCCAATAAGCTACTTGAAAGTTTTATATCAGATTGGGAAGGCCATAAAAACTCTGCACGATGCCGATATCGTCCATAGGGATTTGAAGCTTGCCAATATTAAGGCGTCTTCTGCTGGAGTGGTTAAGCTATTTGATTTTGGTATTTCTGTAGAAGGTTCTGATTATCATACGAGGGCCAATCGGGGAACCTTCGTATATGCGGCTCCTGAATTGTTTGTTGAGGGTGCGTGCATTACAAAGGAGATGGATATTTACGCGCTTGGTGTTTGTGCTTGGGCACTTGCCAGTGCGAGCCTCCCCGGCGAGCTGCATGAGGTTCCGCCCCAGAGCTCTGCTGATGTACCCTCTCTTGCTACAGTCATGGGTGGTAAGCTGTCGAAAGAGGTCATCGAGCTTATTGATGTTTGCCTGTCAGTTAATCCGGCTCGGCGGCCATCTGCCAAAGTTTTTTGCGATACTATAAAAGATCATCTGGTTTGTGACGAGCATAGAGGGATATTTGTTTACGGCGGGAGCGTTCACACAATTTCCAAGGATAATCGGCGGGTCGGATTAAGGTTCAATGGAGTTGGTGGAATAGTTGTGGTCTATGACGGTATTAATTTCGAAATAACGGATGTTGAGGGTGATGTATATATAAATAACAGGGGTGCGTTTGCTGGGTCGCGCCTGCATGATGCTTGTCTTCTGACGTTTGGGCGCCCCGAGCTAGGAAGCAACCGATACTGGGTAACATTCTCCTCCTCTCATCCAGAGGTGATACTGTGAGTCAGCTCTTTGCTCCAGGCAGTGTACTTGTAGGTCGTTATGAAATTGTCAGATTCCATGCGGCTGGTGGTATGCAAGAGGTTTATTATGCCTATGACCGGACGCTTGATAGATATGTTGCGGTGAAAATCCCCAAAGCTGGAACCAAAGATCGGCGCTTTCGGCGTGGCGCGGAAATGGGAGCTCGTGTCAATCATCCTAATGTGGCAGCAACGCTTGATTATTTTGAGAACGAGACATTGACGTTCATGGTCGAAGAATTCATCTTCGGTCGTGATCTGAATGATCGCTTAGCTAATGAGTTCTTTTTTTTAGACCCTCATCTTGCTGCACATGTGTCTCATCATGTTGCCAAGGCATTGTATGAGGCACATAAGATGGGTATATGTCATAGGGATCTAAAGCCTAGCAATATCATGACTTCGGTTGATGCGTCGATGGAGTCGATAAAGCTAACCGATTTCGGGATTGCAAAATTAGCCGAAGCTGAGATTTTGGCTGAGATGGAGTTATTTGAAGAGAATGAGTCAACCCTTCTTTCCTCGAACACATTGCTGGGTGCGGTTCCGTACATGGCCCCAGAGTGTTGGGAGGACTGGAAGAGCGCCGGCATGCCGATGGACATATGGGCTTTTGGATGCATCATGTACCACTTGTTAACTGGCGAGCCGCCATTTGGTGCAGGTCATAAGGCCATTAGAAATAGCATGCTGTATCAGCATGGCAACTATTCAGTAGCTAAGCCTAGTTGGTTTGGAAAGCATCCCGCCACCCGAGAGCTAGAATCGAACCTCTGGAAGCTTTTAATTTCCTGCCTTGCCGTAGATCCTCAAAATAGACCAAGTGCAGAGGATTTGATGAAAAAATTTAACTCGCTAATGTATGCGACGGGCTCTCGTAAAGTTGGGATGATTGGCACTTATCCTATCCGTTATCGCAATGGAGCCGCAGCTACAGCCGGGTTCATTGAATATCAGGGACTTCAAGCATTTTTTCATGCATCCGATTTTTACGGTAACGTTTTCCCTGGTTTACATCAGAAAGTTAATTTTACATCTTACCCAGGCGTGCCGGCTCCAAGATGTTCACCAGTTCTCCTGCTTCGTTAATCGAGATGCGGGCGAGCATCAGCAAGTACCTTCAGCATAAATTGCATCAGCCTAAGCCCTCCGGGCTGCTGCTTGTTGCCAAGATAGGCCGAACCACTATTCCTTTTAGGTGCTTGCCTCATTTCGAGTACTCAAATCCAAACCCACCCTCACCGTCGAGCGGCAGGTCCGCACACCAGGCCGGCGGGGTGCGCATGATGCCCACCATGTCATCGAACAGCGCCTGGGCCTTGTCGGTGCGGTCCCACACGTCGACCAGCTTGCCCTTGTCGTTGGGCTGCTTGCCTAGGTAGCGGGCGCCGAAGCTCGGTCCCACACCGATGATTTCGTCGTGGACGTTGAGGGCCACGCGGCCGCCGTGCGGGCGCAGCAGGTCGTTGATCTTGAGCATCTGGCCGAACAGCACGATGCGGGACAGCGCCTGGGTGATGTTCTCCACCAGCTTGCCACCGTACAGGTTGGTCCAGAACTTGCCGTTCCAGTATTCCCAGCCGCCGAAGGTGCTGCCGTCCTCGGACGGGGCCACGGGGCGTAGGCCGGTGTATTGCAGGGCCATGCCATTGGGCATGATCAGCGCGTTCTTGTAGATGCGCAGCGGCCCCCAGTCCCGCTCGTTGCCCAGGTACATGTCGGCGATGGCCGCCTCGGCTTCGGCCCAGTAGCGCGGGATTGGGGCGTTGAGGGAACGGTACAGGTTGACGAGGCGCCGGGCCTCCAGTTCGTCGATGAACATGGGCGTGTCGGCGGTGGCCAGCGAGCCCTGGAGCTTCTTCCAGCCCACCTGAAATCCGAGTCCCAGGACGCAGGTCTTTCCAAGAAATCTCTGATCGGGGTGGTCGTATTTGTTGATCGGGTAGCCGTACACCTGGGTGGCGAAGTTCGCGTACACGTCCTGTTTCTGGCGGAACTGCTCGAGCAGGTCGTCGTGGCGCGACTCCCAGGCCAGCATCCGGGCTTCGATGTTCGAGCTGTCCACCACGTACACCAGCTGATCGCCGGTGATCGCCGTCTGGATCGGCTGGTCCAGCAGGTTGGGTTGCAGGGCGATGGTCATGCGGCCACCTCACGGGTCGGCAGGCACAGGGCGCGGCGCAGGCGCGAGCCCCGGCCCAGGTTCTGCAGGTTGAGCTTTTCGCCGCCGCCATAGCGGCCGGTGTGGGCCGAGTAGTAGATCAGCGCCACGGGCATGAAGCCGTCGCACTGCTCGGCCGTGGCCAGGAAGCGTTGCCCACGGGTGATTTCACCGACGCTCTTGGCGGCGATGCGCCCCTCGAACAGCGCCTTGTGCTGTGGGTAGGCGTGCATCAGCTCGCGAAAGCCCACGTCGTCCTTGCCCAGGGCCGGGATCATCACCGGCCGGTCGGTGTCGTTGCCGTCCGCGTCCTTGACCTTCTGCGTGGGCGAGGGCTTGAGTGGGATCGGCATCCCCCGCGCGCGCAACAGCGCCTCGAACTGGGCATTGGAGGCCAGCACCTTCTCGCTGACCCCGGAGGCGGCGATCTTGGCGTGGCGCTCGGCGGTGGCCTCGTCGATGGTCTGCTGCACCAGGAGGGTGTTGATGTGCAGGATCGGCTCGCAGTGCATCCGCAGGGTCAGGTCGATGATCCGCAATTCCTCGTCCGGGTAGTGCGGAGCCATGCGCGCAAACGCCGCGTAGGTGAGCGGCACGTCACCCATGCGCTTGCCGTTGCCGATGCAGTAGTCGGCCATCGTCCGCTCGAGCTGGGGGTTGGCCCACAGCTGCGCCGTGGTCACGCCCTTGAACTGCACCAGTTCCTTGCCTTTGCGCATGGTCGGGTCGCTCGGCCACAGGCGCTCGCACAGGGCGTCCAGGCTCGCGCTGCTGGTGGGGAACAGGCCCCGGCTCATGCCCATGGTGTCCAGGTACAGGTCCGGGTGCCAGTCGAACTTCTTGTGCAGAATCCAGCCGTCGAAGTAGGTGTTCTGGCACAGCAGTGCGACCGGCAGGCCGTCCGGGTTGCTGTCCTCGATGTACGCCAGGGCGTCCTCGGTGTCGCGGAACCAGCGCGGGGTGCCGCCCTCGATCTGGATGCCGACGCCGTGGATCGAGAAGCGCGGGTCGCTCACGTACTCGAAGGTGTTCATCGTGGTCAGGCTGTACTTCGGGCCGTAGTAGGTTTCGAAGTCCAGGGTGGCCAGCAGGTAGTCGGTGCCCAGGATGTTCACGGTTGCCCTCTCAGTGCAGGGTGGCGGTCGCCGGGGCGCTGGTGGTGGCGGCGTCCCGGAGGCTGGGAAAGCGCTGCTGGAACATCAGGCGCAGGGCGTTGCTGAGTGTTTCCAGAACCGCGGCTTCGCCGCCGGGGCGCACGTTGGTGATGGCGAAGGCGCCGGTGAGCAGCAGCAGGGCCATGCTGGCGTTGCCGGTGTCGGTCGCGCTGCGCAGGGCGCGGTGCAGGTTGCGGGCGGCCACGTCTACCTCGGGCTCCAGGAGGGTCTTGGCGGCGTTGGCCAGGAGGACCTTGGTGGTCAGATCGTTGGGGTCTGTGAGCATGGGTGCGTTCCTCGCGGGAAAGGGCTCGCCCGGTCCCGGGCGAGCACAGGGGGCTTATGGTTTCTGAGTGGGTTTCTCGAGGGTGAGCAGCAGGCTGAACGCCCAGGCCAGCGCAAACAGCCAGACCGGCGTCAGGCCGGTGAGGATCAGGCTGCCCCAGAGCACGGCAGGGTCATTCGGGGCGCTGACCAGGCGCGGCAGCATCAGGCTGTAGAGCAGGCCGCCAACGGCGATCAGCAGCAGGATCACGCAGATCACGGCGAGGCGGGCAAGCGTCATAGGCTGCCTCTGACGCGCACCCAGCGGCCGTCGAACTGCTCGTAGCAGCCCTTGAAGGCCACGAAGCGCGTGGGCAGCGGGTTGTCGCGGTTGGCCCAGGCACAGTTCGCCCAGGCCAGGCCATTACCCAGCAGGGCGATCAGGGTCAGGCCCAGGGCCAGGCACAGCGCGAAGTACCCGGATAAAACAATGTCCCCAATCGGGACAGGACGACGATCAGGCATGACGGGTTCTCCAGTCACGGCATCCCTGCCGGTGGATCGTCGCGTCCGTGCAGTGGTTGGGGTCAGGCGGTGGTGTGGTCCACGGCGTACATGCCGAGGATGTTGTCCACCAGGTGGAACAGGTTCTCGAGTGAGCCGTTGTTGATGACCTCGTGGCGCTCGAAGCCGGTCCAGTCGGCCTGCTCGCTGCTGTGCGCGGCGACGGGCTTGGCGTCCGGGCGGATCAGGTGGATCAGCACGCCGCCCTGGTCGAGGATGAACTGCGCCTCGTTGTGGAACCTCACGTCTTCGACCACGAGGTCCTGGTAGCCGACGTACTCCATCAGCCCCAGCTCGCGCGCGGCGGCGTCGACCCACAGGCCCTCGTGGACCAGGTTGCGGCCCCAGTCAGTACCGAGGGTCTGGTGCAACTGGCGCGGGCTCTTGCCGATGCCCGGCAGCGGCGCCTCCTTCCAGCCCTCGTCGTCCCAGCGCGGGGCGATGCCCAGGTGCATGAACAGCACGTTGAGCATGTCGCGCGATGGGGTGGCGAAGGCCACCGGGAAGAAGTCGCGGTTCTCGCGCAGGTGCCGGGCGACGCTGGACTTGCCCGTGCGGGCCTTGCCGATGATGCCGACGAGCCGGTTCATGCTGACGCCTCCTGGGCCAGCTGCGGCTGACTCTCCTGGGCGAGATACGCCTGCCACAGGTCCGGCTGCTCGTCGCGGATGAAGCGGGCGATCAGGCCGATCTGGCGCAGCGATTCGTGGATGATGTTGGCCTGGTACTGGGCGTCGTCCAGGGCGTTGTGGTGGGTGCCCACGCGCGGGGTGTAGGCCTTGATGTTCAGACCGAAGCGCGCGGTGATGTCGTACAGGGTGCGCATGTCACGCGCCTTGCGGAAGTTCCACGGCACGAAGGGCGTGAAGCTCTTGTAGGCGTGTGCCAGGATGGCCACGTCGAAGTCGGAGCCATTGCCCCACACGTGTACGTCGTGGGTGGCGCCAAACGTGCCGATCCAGTCGGTGAACAGGTCCAGGGCCTGGCGCAGGGTCGGGGTGTCCGGCTCACGGGCCAAGTCCAGGACAATGCGGGCCTCGGCGCTCTGGCCTTGCCACCACTCCAGGGTGGAGGCGTCGATCTGACGGTCATCCTGACTGTCAAACGACACGACGGTGGCGAAGTGCGCGGTGCGTCCGGTGTCTTCGCAAAAGGCGATGGCGCCAATGCTCAGGATCACGGCAGCCGGCGACGTGGACAGGGTTTCCAGGTCGATGCTGACGTGCAGATTCGGGCGGGTCGTCATAGGGTCAACGTCCAGGTTGGGTGCGGCGGGGCGCAGGGCGCCCCATTCCTGCCGCGAGGTACGAAGTCCGTTCGTTTGTTGATCAATTTTTTTCGGGCATCAGCTCTGCGCGGGTGATGCGTACATCGCGGGGAGCGACAATGGTCACGCGGATGGTGCGATCCCGGTCGGGGTCAATGCGCACCATGACTTCGATGTCGTCGCCGATGTAGAATTTCTCGCCACTCTGGCGAGATATGGTCAAGCGTCCAGGGTTGCTCATTCCTTGCTCCATGCAGGGTTTACTGGGGGGTGATGCTCAGGTCGCCGAAGTAGGCGGGCTGGGAGTCTCGGAACTGCGGCACCAACAGCATGTCGTCGTGGTAGTCCACGGCGATGGTGTCTCCAGGGGTTGCCAGACCCAGGCGCTGGGCCAGGGCCAGGGACTGGGGGTCGCAGCCGTCGAACAGCACACGATCCGGGTCGTGGGTGACGGCGATGCAGGTGAACGCGGGGCCTTCGAAGCCCCAGTCATCCATGTCCTGCTGTGGGTCGGTGCGACCGTGGTACAGGTGGATGGCGAGGCGCTGGGTGCTGTCGGCGGGACGGATGTAGCAGGTGCCGGGGTGGTCTGCGGGTCCGTCGCCGGGCTCGATCAGCAGCTTCGACTTGTAGGTCGAGAAGCAGGCGGATATGGGGGGCAGTTCGATCAGTTGCACGGGTGTGTCCATGTCCGTAGGGGGTCCTTGTGCGGGGTGAATCATAGGCCGCCTTATTTGGCAGTGCCAAATAAATAGCGGAAAGGATTTGTCGGCGCCAAATGTTTCACGCAAATGTGAACCCGTCATGCGAGCAGTTCGGCGATCTGGTCGCGCAGGGTGTCGGCGTCCCAGCCCAGCTGCTCCAGAATCTCCGCTACCTCGTCGGGGTAGCGCTCGATCAGTGACACCATTTCGTCGTCACCCAGGAAGCTGCGGTAGCCGTTGAAGCCGCTGTAGCGCCAGCCGTGCTCGTCGTCGGTGTCTTTCGGGTCGCGCTCGGCCGGCAGCGCTTCCCAGTCCACCCGGGCCAGGGCGAGGGCCAGGCGGCTGGCGAAGGTCAGGTCCTGGCATTCGGTGTCGAAGTGCTGGTCGTAGTAGCCGACCGACAGGTTGGTGCATTCCGGGATCTGGTCGGTGAAGTTGGCCGAGTCGGTGAAGCTGCCGCCGTCGTTGGGTGCGAAGGCGAAGCCGAAACTCAGCCCGTTGAGCTGGCCCGCCAGGGCGTTGGCGAAGGCGTCCGAGCAGCAGCGCCCACCGGCCTGGTGGGTGATCACGTGGCTGGTGGCCTTGCGGTCGAAGCTGATGCAGCGCTTGATGTGCGACAGGTCGACGATCTTGTGTTTGGCCACGTAGCTGGAGCCCCCGCCGCCGGTTTCCTCGTCGCGGAAGAACACGTAAATGCCCGGAACCTGCTGGGCGATCATGTTCAGCAGCAGCCACATGCCGGTGCCATCGTCGGCGCCCAGCACGCCACCGCCGCGGCGACTGAGGATGCCGTCGCGGATGGCCAGCTTGTGCTGCTGCGGGTCCTCGCTGATCGAATGCACGGTGTCGGTGTGCGCGGTGAACATCGACGACGCTCGCCCGCCATCGGGCAGGCGGATTTCCAGCCAGTAGTTGCCGTAGTCGTCGCTCACCACGCCGTCCAGGGCCTCGATGTACCGCTCGATGACGATGCGCTCACCCGGGGAGCGACCGTCGCGGTTGTAGGACACGATGTCCATCAGCGCGGCGATGGGCACTGGCGTTGGCAGCACCGCCTTGGCGAAGGCCTTGGGCGGGGTGTACTTCGGCGCGGTCCAGCGGGGGGCGGGGGCGGTGGCTTTCATGCGACATCCTCTGTCTCGGCCACTTCGGCCAGCGCCGCGTAGCACGGCAGCATGGCGTAGGGGCAGTTGGTGGGGTAGGCGGTGGTCTCGACCGCCTCGTCCGGGTCGATGTCTTCGCGGCGGGTCAGGTCCCAGTCGCCGTCCTCGTCGATCAGCACGGCCCAGTCGGCAATCGGCCGGGCCACGTCGTCGCCCTCGTCGATGAACAGGCCAAACTGCTCCACGTCCTCGGTCAGCAGCCAATCGCCGTCCTCGTCCTCGATGCAGTCGTCTTGCTCGGCCACCAGGTCGCTGTCGTCGTAGTAATGGCTGCACAGCTCGACCAGCCCGGCGGCTTGCAGGGTGCTGCGGGACTCGGTGTACACCAGGCCTTCGAAGTGGAAGCTGGAGCGGGACACGCTGCTGTGCAGCCGGTAGATGTAGCTGGAGCCGTCCGGGGCATAGCGGGTGGCGCCCTCGTCCAGGTCGTAGACGTGGGTGTAGTTGTCATCGACGCAGAACTGGCAGACTTCCTCGTTGTGGACCGTGGTGTAGGTGTCGCCGGCGTCGACCCGGCGGTCGCAGTCGTCACAGTGGACCATGCCACTGCCGTCGGGGTTGAAGTCCTCCAGGCAGCCGGTCTCGTGGTCGGCTTCGTAGGGGCCACCGACGATCAGGTGGTCGTGGTAGACCTCCACGCCCTGGTTCCCGCAGTCGATGTATGGGCAGATGATCGAGTCGGGGTCCCGGTCCACGGCCTGGCGGATCAGCTTCTCACCACGCAGGGCATGGTCGTTCTGGGTGTAGCCGTTGGCGTCCAGCCACAGCTCCAGGCGGTATCGGGCACGGGCCACGGCGTCCGAGGCGTAGATGGTCGGGTACTGCATCCTCTTGGTGTTGATCAGCGTGCGCGCGCCGATGCGTCCACCCTGTTCCAGCCAGACGATGCGGATGTGGTTTTCCGGGTGGGCATAGACCCGGGCCGGGTGATAGAAGTCGCCGTCCACGTAAAGCACGTTCCAGCATTTGCCGTCCGGGCCGTAGGCCATGCAGCTGCTTGGCCCGCGGCGATAGACGCGCTCGAACTCGTCCGGGTCGTGGCTGACGTGGATGTCGGCGTCCAGCGCCCCGGTGACCTCGGCGGCCAGCTGCTTGACCTGCTCGTCGGTCAGTTGGGGGCAGTGCTGGCGGATGTAGCGCCCGGGTTTCATGACCTGCTGCCGGTCGAGGATGCCGGCGCGTTCGGAGGCGGTGTAGGCGATCATGCCGGCGTTGCCTTCCTTGATGGCGATGTGCGGGAACTCCGCGTCCATCACTTCGGGCGGCAGGACCTGCAGCAGGGCGTCGGGCAGCGGGGCATAGGTGTGAATGCCCCGCACCCGTTCTCGAACCTTCCACAGCGGCTCGTCCAGGGGCACCGGGGTGTATCGCACATTGGCCAGCAGCCGTTGGGCGTGCCAGTTGTCCGGCGCGTAATACAGCATGGAGAAGGACGCGGCGATGCCCGGCAGGCTGTCCGAGCGCGCCTGCTCGGAGACGCTATGCAGGAAGACCCGGCCCTCCAGCACGTCGAAGCCGTCCAGCTTCGTGGGGATGTCACCCTGCAGGTGGCTGTTGGTGAAGCGCCGCAGGGCCTGGTGCATCGCCCGTTGGAAGTAAACCGGCAGCGGGATGCGCAGCGTCAGGCGGTAGTGGGTCTCGCCGAATGCCTGGTACGACAGGCTGGCGGCCCAGGCCGGCGGATTGTTGTCGGGGTCCAGGCTCCGCACCGTTTCCACGGGCAGGTGGGCTTCCAGGACGGCGCAGTCGTCAATGGCTGGCCCAATGGGGGCATAGGCGACTACGAGGGGGATGTCCTCCGGCAACTGGTTCAGGTATCGGATGACGAAGGCCAGCCCCTGCTCCAGGGCCGAGCGCAGGGTCGGCGCTGGTGAATGGGTGGGTTGGTTCATGCAGCACGCTCCTTGTCAGTGGCGTGGGGCTAACTGCCCCACGGCGCGCAGTTCCTTTAGGGGGTCGTCACGCGGCTGCGTCGTGGTAGGCGGCGGTGTTGGCGCGCTGTCCGGTCACGTTGGCCTTGGCCGTGATGAACAGCTTGTCGGCGTCCATCTGCGGGGTCAGGCCCTGGGCCTCGAACGCTTCCAGCAGGGCCTGGGTCTCGCGCAGCGAGGCCTCGATGCGGGTCAGGCTCGAGGCGATGCCATCGGTGGGCTGGGGGAAGGCCCGGCGGGGGTTGTCCAGGAACGCCGCCACGCGGTCGTAGTCCTGGCGCTCGGCTTCAAAGCCGAATGGGGTGAACAGCTGGGCCAGCCGGTACTGCTGCTCGGCGCGGCGAATGGCCTGGGCGTTGACGATCTTCTGTAAGGCTTCACTCATGGTGTTGCTCCTTGGTTGCGGGGGTGAGTGCAGCGACTGCCTTACTGCTGCTGTTCGAGCCGGCGCTTGGCTCGGCGGACGATGAACTGACGCTCCCGGTCGGAGGCATCGTCCCAGTGGCGAATTTCATCGGGTAAACGACCGCAGCCGAGGCAATGGCCATCGGCTGCGAGCTTGCACACGCGGATGCAGGGGGAGGGGACGCGCGTCATGGGTTGTCTCCGTCGTTGAGGATGACCCAGGGCACGTAGCCGGCGGCGCGGGCTGCGCGTTCGGCTTCGATTAACGCCGCGGTGCGAAATACCGAACGCGAGGTATGTGCGAAGGACACCGGGTTGCCGTAGGGGGCACCCGAACTGTCTTTGCGTCGCACGGACAGCACGATCGTGCGACCGGGCACGTGCGCCGTGGCCGTGGCCTTGCGGCGAGGTTCCCGGGGCTGGGCGGGGAGGGGGAGGCCAAGGACTTTGGCCGCGTATTCCAGGTCGAGGGTGGCTACTGCGTTCATGACTTACATCCCTAGTAGTCGAGTAACACCTTGCACGCGCCCTTGCGCGTCACGGATGGCACCACCCACGGGGGTGGTGTCGGGCGCCACAACATCGCTGCGGATAATTCCTGCCGCTTTCAACGCTGTGAGCACGATCTGGCTGACCACGAAGGTGTGGTCGGGAGCGGGGTCTGGCAGCCCGGTGATTTCGCCAAACGTCGGGCGTACCACGGCCATGCCGGCGAGTTCGCCGATGGGTGTGGAGTGGGTAAAGACACGGGCCAACTGACCGGAGGGAGGGAGTTCCAGCACCCCGCTGGGCGTGAAGAATTTGAGGGGGTGGGAGGTCAGATTGGTGAGTTTCATGGGGCACATTCCTTGTGTTTTTTGTCAGGCCCTTTGACAGAGCCACATATTTAGCTGGTTTCTTTGGCTCTGCCAACTGGGCGGTGGCAGAGAGTGAGAGGGTCCTCGAAAAGAGCACCTGGCTGTAAGCCGCGTGCTAGAGCGGTTTGTTTTTTTAGGGTGGCAGAGGTGGCACGTGGGTGGCACGTAGGTGCCACCGGCTCAACGCTTAGTGCCACGGGGCTTTCAGCCCTTTGGGTGGCAGAGATTTGATTTTTTAGCTGACATCGACAGGAATAAAATGAAAGTGCGAGTTATCCCATGCTGAAAAGAGATAAGTCGCACTTTGGTTTTATAGAAATCAAAGTGACCTCGAAATCTCTGCCACCGGGGCTCAAAGCCACGTGGCACTAAGGCTGGAGTGGTGGCAGACGTAGTGCCACCGTCTGCCACCTCTGCCACCGCAGTGTTTCGGATAACTCGCACTTTGGTTTTAGAGCCGCCGATGTGAACGTTACGTGCCACCTCTGCCACCTCTGCCACCCGGCACAATGCCATATCGCTGAAACGCCCGTGCTAGAGCGGTTCGTGCGATTTGCCGTGGGGAAAATGCGGTGGCACGTGGGTGGCAGAGATTGGGACAAGTGCCACCCGCCGAGGGCTAAACCGGGGCCGCCCGCCCCTTGCCCTCGTGCGCGTGACCTTCGTCCCGCGATCTTCGACTCTGCCAAACATCCTGGCTGCCCCGCCCTGCGACGTTCGTCACGGGGCAAGGGTCGAGGGTTGATTGCTACAGGAAACGCTCAGCCAGGTCCCCTGGCAGTGGACGGGCCACCGTCTCGAGGGCCGCTGGGCGCTTGCCCGGGCTGCGTGTCCTGGGCCGCGTGTCCTGCGCCCCGAGCGGCCTGCCGGGGGGCACGGGGCGCTTGGCCCGGACCAGTTCGTCGATGTGATACAGGTCGCAGGGCGTGCCTTCTGGGTCCTGGTCGCACAGCATTCGCTCCAGGTCGAAGGCAATCCACCGTGACCGCAGGCGCCGCCAGGTGGCTACCGGGATGCCTGCTTCCTTGACCGCATCGACAGTCGATTGCGCCTTGTCGAGGGCCTTTGCCAGCGCGTGGAAATGACTCCAGCGCAGGGTCGATTCGCCTTTGATCCTTGGCATTGTCGATCCTCCCTGTGGGGTGGGGGTGAAACCATAGCAAACAGCCCTCGTCCCGCGCAGCAGGGCTCTGGATGATCGCCGCTGCTGCCTGTTGCCAGGCTTCCACTGTCAGCGACGCGGGTCGTGGGTGCCGTGCTTGAGCCACTCGGGACTCGGGACAAGAGGCTCCGTGGTGCCCCGTGTCGTTCGTCCTGCGGGAGTCCATCGTCCTCGTGCAGCCACGTGTCATAGGTCTCATCACACAAGACACATCACACCTGGCAACACACCATGACGCAGACGCAGACGCAGACGCAGACGCTGACGCAGACGCTGAAGCAGACGCAGACGCGGACGCTGCTCTTGGTCAGGGGTTAATCGGAGGGGTCAGCCCGCACTCACGCAGCGGCGGCGGTAGTCACCCAGCAGATGGGGCCGGCGCCTCCCAACCGGCGGTTGAAGAAGGCCAGGTCGCGAACGTCCAGGCGACCCTTCCCGTTGCAGCGGAAGCACCGCTCGTTACGGGCGGCGTTGGTGTGGAACCGATAGCGCCCGGTCCCCCGGCAGTGGGGGCAGATACCGCCTTCGGTGTGCTGCTCGGCCCGTGCCTCGGCCCAGCGGGTGTAGGCCTGGGCGGCGGTTTCGATGCCCAGCGCGAGCTTGAGCATCAGGTCGGTGACGATGCCGCCCATGTACACCCGGATGCGGGGCTTGGCGGGCGGGGTGGATCGGGTGAGGTGCAGGATGCGCGCGGCAGCAGCGGCGCGGCGCTCGGACATTTTCATTGGTGATGCCTCCTGGACCCGGGGCACGAGGCCCCGGGCGGTGGGTGGTTGATTGGTTGGTTACAGGCCCAGCATGTCCGCGACCAGGGCGGCGGCTTTCATCAGCGCGTCACCCTCGGCCTCGCGGGCCTTCTGTTTGGCCATCGCGGCCTCGATGCGCACCTGGGCGCGAGCGGCGTCTTCCTCGTGGGCCAGGAAGTAGCGGTCCTTGCTCCAGTACAGCGGCGGCTCGGCCGGGCGGTCGTTCTCGGCGAACAGCTCCCACAGCTTGGTCAGCTTCAGATCCATCGTCCGCAGCGCCTGGTACAGCGAGCCCAGCCCGGCCAGCAGGTTGTCGATGGCCTCCCGCTGGGCCTCGGCCCAGGCCCGATCCCGCTCGACCTGGGTATCGTGCTCGGCGTGGCGCGCCGTTTCGGCCTCGCTCAGCTCCAGGTACATCAGGTACGCCTTGCGCTCATACTCCTGATGCTCGCCAGTGCCCACGCGGGTGACCTGCGAGGGGACGTTGTAGCGTTCCTCCTGCATCGCCCGACGCTCCACCCAGTCCAGGCGCTCCAGCACGTCCTCGCGGCGCAGCTTGAGCATTTCCATGTCCCGCCAGACCCGGCGAGTGATGTGGTTGATTACCCAGCGCGCCATCACCGGCTTGGCGTGCAAATCCTCCAGTACCGCCTCGCGGCGTTCGACCTTGCGGGCAGCCGTGTCCTTGTCGTCGGCGTACTCGATGGCGGCCTGCCAGGTGTCGGCCAGGCGATCCAGCAGCGGCTCCCACATCGGATGCTGGGTGGGCCAGTCGAGCCCGATCAGGGCCACCGGGGCTGCGTGAAACTCGGCGAACTGCACGTCGCGCAGCTCGATGTCCCACAGCTGGGTCGGCGAGTGGACCGAGGTGCGGAACATCCCCTCATCTTCTGACCAGCCTCCGCTGGTGTCGCTGAGGTCGGGCTGGTGCAGGTGCATCCCGGCCTCCTGGGCGGTGAGGATGTCCTCGATGGCATCCCAGCCCAGGCCCATGTCCACCAGTTCTTCCTCGGTGTAGGGCTCCGCGTGGCTGGATTGCACCCCGTCGAAGGCTCCGTCCTTCACCAGAAGGGTGAGTTCGGCGACAGTCAGCTCGCGGTGCGCCTCGTTGCGCACGCCGGCAAAGGCGCTGCGCAGCGTGTCGAGCAGGGTGTAGACCCGCTTCACCTCGGCGGTGGCCTTGGTGTAGGGCAGCATTCCCAGCTCGGTGGCGGAGCGCAGGGCCATCGCGATGTTGGTCATCGCGAACTGCGCGCCGTTGAGGGCTGCACGGGCGGCGCTGATTTCGCGCCCCTGGCGGGTGGTGACCGACTCACCGGCCAGGGCCTGAGCCCATTCCTTGAGGGACATCTCCTTGTTGATGAGAGGCAGCAGGGGTTCTGCGCCACGGGCGGTTGCGATAATCATGTTGGTGTTGTTCACTTTCATGTGTTGATTCCTTCATTTCCCAGTGGGTTTCAACGTCCGGCCTGTGCGCGGGTGCAACCGCGCA
>NZ_JBOY01000022.1:0-17792 GCF_000647775.1 Pseudomonas sp. RL
CGCGCGGCGCCGAAGCGCTCGACGAACTCCGCCTGCACCCGCGCCCAGGCGCCGTCGATGCCGGTGTCGGCGCCCTGGCGCAGCAGGGGCAGGCCGACGTCGCGCAGGTAGGCCAGCTGGCGCTCGACGATGCTGCGAAAGCCGAGCAGTTCCTGACGGGTCGCCTCCGGCAGCGGCCGAGCGCTGGCGATCGCCATGGCCAGCTGGGCGCGCTCGCGGCCGGCGTATTCAGAGGCGAGCCAGACCGCCTGCTTGAGTTGTGTGTTCTTGAACGCGGCGCTCTGCAGCGCGCTGTTCGGCAGGAACGGCGTATCGCGCAGCCGCGCCGCGCTGTCGATCAGCGCGGTGGCTGTCGCCACCCACTCGGACGCCGGAATGGCCAACTGGCCCGGTGCGCTGTCATCGATCCGCCGGCGGGCCTCGCGCAGCGCGATCCAGGCGGCGTGCACCTGGTCCAGGCTGGCGCGCAGCGAGTCGTCCGCCAGCTCCTGGCCGAGCGCGAGGGCCTGGGTCAGGGCCGCATCACCCTGGGCGCGCAGGTTCGGCAGGCGCCCGGCCAGTGCCGGATCGCCGTCGCCCTCGGCCAGGCGGCTGAGCAGCGCCGCGCCCAGGCCGCGTTCGCGGGCCTGCTCGGCGGCAGCCGCCAGCAACTGGTCGGCCATGCGGTTGGCCGTGCCATACCGGGCGGCCAGATGCGCGGCCGGCTGGTTGACGAAGGCCAGTTGCCAGAGGATGACGAGGATCAGCAACACGGCGATCAGCATGACCGGCGCGGTCAGGGTGAGGCGCAGCGGCAGGAAGCGCAGCAGGGTCAGCATCGGGATCGTCTCCATTCTTCTTGTTGTTATGCGCGGCGGTCGCGGGCCGTTAGGATGCGCCGGGCCTGGCAGCGGCCTGTTAAACTGCGCCACCCCAGGAGTCCCGACCCATGAACTACCGTCACGCCTTTCACGCCGGCAACCATGCCGATGTGTTCAAACATGTCACCCTGGCGCGGCTGATCGCCTTGATCACGCGCAAGGACACGCCCTTCGCCTACCTGGACAGCCACGCCGGGGTCGGGCTCTATGACCTGCGTGGCGACCAGGCCAGCCGTACCGGCGAATGGCTGGAGGGCATCGGCCGCGTGTGGCAGGCCCAGAGCGTGCCGGCCCTGCTGGATGACTACCTGGGCGTGCTGCGGGCCATGAACCCTGACGGCGAGCTGCGCCATTACCCCGGTTCGCCTGAGCTGGCCCGGGTGCTCAGCCGCGAGCAGGACCGCCTGCACCTCAACGAGAAGCACCCGGCGGACGGTGAGCTGCTCAAGGACAACATGCGCGGCGACCGTCGCGTCGCCGTGCACCGTGGCGAAGGCTGGTTCGTGCCGCGCGCGTTGTTGCCGACCCGCGAGAAGCGCGTGCTGCTGCTGATCGACCCGCCATTCGAACAACCGGACGAGCTGGAGCGTTGCGTGCAGGCCCTCGACGAGGCCCACGGCCGCATGCGTCAGGCCATCGTGGCCATCTGGTACCCGATCAAGGACCGCCGCCAGCTCAAGCGCTTCTACCAGCGCCTGGAGAAGAGTGGGGCGCCCAAGCTGCTGCGTGCCGAGCTGTACGTGCACAACCCGGACGACGCCGAGCGTCTCACCGGCTCGGGGCTGGTGATCAGCAACGCGCCCTGGGGCCTGGAGGAGGAACTGCGCGAACTGCTGCCCTGGCTGGCCCAGACCCTGGGGCAGAGCCAGGGCGGGTGGACCCTGGACTGGCTGATTGCCGAGCGTTGATGGTCATGAGCAGTGATTACACGATTTATCGGAGCCTGGTGGCCGCGATGATGAAGGGCGAGGAAACCCTGCCCAGCCTCCCGCAGCTCACCCTGCAGATTCGTTCGGCGCTGTCGCGCCCGGAAACCACCCAGGCCGAACTGGAGCGGCTGATCAGCCGCGATCCCGGCCTGGCGGCGCTGCTCATCAAACATGCCAGTGGCGCCCTGTACCGCCGCGCCAAGCCGACCCAGAGCCTGCGCGAGGCGATCAGCCTGCTGGGCTTGCGCCAGGTGGGCAGCATCACCATGGCCCACAGCCTCAAGAGCCTGGCGGTGCTGCACAACCCGACCTACAAGCTGCTGTACATGGATGCCTGGCGCTACCTGGTGCTCAAGGCCAGCACCAGCGCGGTGCTGGCCCGCGAGGTGGGTGGGGTGGTGCCCGAACAGGCGCTGCTGGCCAGCCTGCTCAGCGACGTGGGCAACCTGGTGCTGCTTTCCGCCTTCATGGACACCCGCGAACCGGTGAGCCTGGAGCATTACCGCCGGCTGTGCCACGAGTTCGGCCGCTCGCTGGGCCTGCTGCTGCTCAAGCGCTGGGGCGTGGAGCCGGAGTACATCGCCGTGCTGGAACAGGCCGGCGACTGGCAACGCGACAGCGGAGCACGCCTGCAGGTGATCGACGTGGTGAACCTGGCGCTGTACCACGCCAGGCTGCAGCGCGAGCCGAACAGCGGGCTGCCGCCGCTCACCGAGCTGTCCGCCTGGCGCAAGCTTGCCGAGCCGGACAACCGGCTGGACGAGCAGGGCCGCCTGGCGCTGATCGCCGAGCACCGGGAACAGGTGCAGAGCCTGGCGCGCAGCTTCGGCGGCTGATTACGGCAGGCACACCCCGGTGCCGCGCAGCCCGCAGTACCCGTGGGGATAGCGATCCAGATACTGCTGGTGTTCCGGTTCGGCGTAGTAGAACGGCGGCGCTGCGACGATCTCGCTGCTGACCGGCCCGAATCCGGCGCGGGCCAGGGCGCGGGCGAAGGCGTCGCCGCTGGCCCGGGCGGCGTCCAGTTGCTCGTCGCCGTGGCAGTGGATCACCGAGCGGTACTGGGTGCCGATGTCGTTGCCCTGGCGCATGCCCTGTTAGTATGACTTGGCCTGGCAGCTATCTATGTAAACTGATATCACCGCCAGCCTAGCTTCTACGAATGGTCTGAGAAGATCCTTTCTCGAAATATGCAGCCCAGCAACCATCAGTGTTGCAGATTAGCTATTTCGCGATACCGAGGCGTATTCGGCGTTTCCGCAAAGTTCCGAAGTTTTGTTTCTTAAAAAATTGAGTAACTGGATTTAGCCGTTCCGGGCTTATCTTTGTTTTGTACTGACTTTGCGACAGGTCACAGAGGAGAGTACATGGTTCTGATTGTCAATGTTGACTTTCGCAGTAGTCACGATTCGAGGCTCTCACAGCTCTCACATAAAATTCCGCAGTTTTTCAATAATTCAGCTGAACCATATAGCGAGGCAAACGCCTACATGCGGTTTTTGTCCCGCCGATTAATGCCGAAAAGTATGAAAACTATCGCGGAACATATTAAAGAGTTTTTGGTTTGGTCGGAAAACTCCGGAATTGAACTTATAGATGTTACGGATGATGTCTTTGACAGCTACGTAGATGCACTCTGTGGTTATCGAAAGGCATCTGGAGTGCCGCTTAGCTGGAATACTGTAAATGCAAGAGCGACAGGTGCTTATCGCTATCTTGTATGGTGTTATGAGAAAAAGTTATGCCCCGATTTGAATCCAATTGAGGTCGCTAGCTCATACGGCGGGTTGCGGAAAAAATATAACACCAAAGGACATCACTCAAGAAAAATAAAAGATCATACAAAATTTCTTATCTTGGAAACTGCCGTTAAGTTCATTGATACCCTTTCCGAGGTTTCGGGGTTCGCAAATTCAGAAGTAAGGCTAAGGAATAAGTTGATTGGAGCGTTTATGCTTCAGTCGGGACTTAGGATATCTGAAGTAGTAGGGTTTCCTTTAAAAGATCTGCCCGAGGTTAATCTAAGAGGACACTCGACCCCAGCGAGGGTTATCGGAAAGGGTGGGAAAGCAAGACTGGTTTTGATACCCAATAAGCTGCTTGTTAAGTTTTGGCAGTACGTAGATTTTGACAGGCAAAGAGTTGTAGAAAAAATAGAATCGCTCGCTGGAAATGATGTTGTAGATGATGTGCTCTTCTTAAGTGAAAAAGGTCGAAGGTTGACAGCTAACTGGATAGAAAAGTTGTTTACCAGGGCAAGTGAGAGGATTGGGGTTAAGACCGTACCTCATGTGTTAAGACATACATACGGTACTTACCATTACCTTTTGAATAAAGATCTGGCGGGGCTGGCCAATTTAATGGGGCACTCCAATGAGAACACGACTCGGAATTTCTATGTCGATACGGCTTTACTGATTTCCTACGCTGGGACATATAGAGCTCTACAGGATGAGATTGATAGATTGATAGGGGCTGCTAATGGATGAAAACAGGTCTAGCTCTCTTCATTTTCTTACTGTGGCTGAGGAACGTGCTGAAACAGAGCTTAAATTCACTGCGGAATGTAAGAACACGGCGAAAATATATGCATATGACTTAAGTGGCAAGCCATACTCTGATTCATTTCGGGATGTGCTCGGAGTAGTGGTGTGGGCTATTTACAGGCGAAGAAATATGATGGGGCATTTAAGTCGGTTGGCGATTATCGAGATACTTCCAAGGTTCTTTAAATTTCTTGAAAGTGTTCTGATTTATAGAGCGGAGCAGCTCTCAGGGGATACGCTGCGATACTTTGCGGAATGGCTAAAAAAGGATAAAAGTTTAAGCTATTCAACTGCGGCCTCTATGTATCGAAAAATTTCACCCGTATTTTTGCAAATGAGTAGCCATTATAAGGTTAGCGATAGTTTTATTCCCGTTCGTAATGCGTTTCCCAAGTCAAACTCGCTTGTCTCGTCCTGTATTGGATACGATCAGGAAGAGTTGAAAGGTATTCTCAATGCGGCTGTGCGTGGGATGCGTGAAAGCGCGTCTAAGTTTGAGAAGACGTATCAGCCTAAATGGATAGGAATAGCTCCGCCATTAGAAGATGTGGCTCCTATTGGTCCGTCTGGCAGTAGGTCATATTGGGCCAGTGAAGAATATAGAATCTGGTGGTGGGAGAATAATTGTGGATGTATGAGGCTTAATAGCAATGCACTTTACAAGCTGCCAAAAGGGCAGGCTTTTTTTCAGTCTACGGCGCTGGATGGTAAAAATGGCAGTGTCAAGTATTTGAGCGAATTTTATGACCGCATAGGTGCTGGCCCTGATTATAAACCAAAGTATTTGGGGTTGCCCTGTCCTATCAATTACCGTACGCCATGGAAAAAGAAAGATTATCTTGTCTGGTACTGGGAAAACAAATTAGGTTGCAGAGCTCTATCTGGCAGTGAATTGAAGAAGATTGCGCCAGAGTTCTGGGGGGCTTTGAAAGAATATTTTGGGGGAAGGATAAAGGATTTTTACAAGGAGTTGGGCGTATATCGCTGGGTTCAAGCAGAGGACCTGATTCCATATTACTTGTTGCTCTTGATTAGAACACAGTTGAATCCATCTACTGTCCAGCGCCTGACAATAGACTGCCTGGTTCCTGACCCGTTGAATGATGGTCGTGTCATGATTAACTGGAAAAAGTATCGGTCTTTTAAGAAAGGAATGACCATTCCTACTGATAAAGGCAACGATGGCTGGCCTGCGATGATAATTAAACGGGTGAGTGCTATTACCGAGTCTATTAGGGAAGACGGCCAAGATGAGTTGTGGATTGCAAACACCAATCGTTTCAAGGTTAGCCAGCCTCTAGGTAGCTCTGCATTTAAAAGGGCTCTTCAAGCTTTTTCACGAAAACATGCATTAACAAGCAGTGATGGTAAGCCTTTATCTATTCAGGCGCGACTGATTCGTCCAGCAATGGCTTGGAGTGAATACTTAAGGACTGAAGATATGAACTATCTTCAGGCGTTATTAGGACATGCCAGGCTTTCAACAACTGCTGATTATTTGAGGCGGTTAGATGATCCAATCTTTCTGACCCGACGAGCAGTTCATCAGGATGCAGTTTTTGTTCGACTTTCCTCTGCTGAAGATGGCTCTTTGATTAGCGAGTCTCTGGAAGCAAGTGAGAGTACTCAAGGAATGCACGAGGCTCTTTTAAATCACTGCAGGGATCCGTTGAAATCTCCTGTTTCTGGGCAGAAAACTGGGTCCTTATGTAGTGCTAGTAGCGAGGTGTGTTTGGGATGTCAGAATTTAATAATAACCTTTCTTGATATAAAGAAGTACTTCTGCTTCATTGCCTTCCATGATTATCTTTTGCAGGTTGGAGATATAACCGATTTGGAGCACAGGAAGGCTACTTCTGAGAAGCGATTCATTTGGGAGAATTATATACTTGTAAAATATGACTCAGGCGTTATTGAGAGAATAAGGTCTGAGGCTCTGACTTTTCCAATCCCGGAGTGGGATATTTCCCTGTATGAGGAGAGAAAGCATGGTTGATCGTTTAGGCTCTCCTCTATATTTATTTGCGAGAGATATTGTCCGGGAGTTGAATAATGAACTGGGCTTTTACACTAATCTCAAGGGTGTGTCGGAGTCGGTTAGAGCGAAAATTAAGATATCGACATTGTCATTTTATAAGGATAATGTTTGGGATTTTTCTGCTGAGTATCCAGGTTTACGCTCAAGGGCCGTTGCTCTTAGGTTCAGCCAGATTCATTTTGAGGATGGCAGTGACATAACCATGCCGGGTTATGAGTGTTATTTGAGTTCGGTTAAGGAGTATTGTTATTCATTGTTGGTTGATCCTCCCTCTACATATCCCAAGTGGTCAACTATTTGCGTTGCAATGACAAAGGGGGTCAGAAATCTTTTAAGGTTCATGAGAGGGGCGGGGATCGACAGATTTTCTGGTGTTATCGATCTTGATTTTCAGGCGTTTCAGGATTGGGTGGCTGAGTCCGCAAATAAAGCTGGAGGATTGATTACGGATAGGACGCTTAAGTCAAGAGTTTATGGGCTCTCGTGGCTCTATGAGCAATCTGGAAAGCTTACTGACGGATTGTGTACTTGGCCTTTTGGAGATAGTCGCAGTGAAACGGAATGGGCTAAGGATCGTGCGCAGAAAAAACTACCTAGAAAATATCAGACTACACCAGAGATGCCGGACTCGGTTGCGAAGCAGTTAATTCTATGTGCGATAGATGATTTATCTATTGCTGGCAAATTGGAGGAAATAAGGGCGAAACGTAAGGAATATAAGTCTAGAAGAGCAGCTTCTAGAAAGATGTTGCCCACAGGTGAGCATAAGCATTCTTTGGAGGTGATTAATCCATTTCCTTGGGATAGATATGGTATTTCTTCTTCGCATCAAGTAAAGACATTGGAGTCAAGGCTCCTTGTGGCTGGTTATATTTTGATAGCGATGTTTTCAGGTATGCGGTTCCATGAGATGGCCCATCTCAAGGTTGGTCGTGCTAATAATTGGAGTGTGCGGCCGGTTAGCGTTGATGGTGGGGTTAAGTATTTTTATTTCTTGATGTCGAAAACGAATAAATTGCAGCATGATGCTACTAGCTACCTCTGGCAAACTATTCCTTACGTCGAACGTGTTTTGGAGGCGCTTGAACAAGGCTTAGCTCATCGTTATAAGAGAGGAAATTCTTTTCTTTTCTCGGGCTACCTAAACACTGGTGAAAGGATCTCGCTTTCTACCATAAATGGCGCCTTAAAAAAATATGCTGAACATCATTGTGTGGAATTCGATGGGGAGGTGTGGCCGGTTGCGACACATCAGTTTAGAAAGAAGTTCTCGCGACTTATGATTAGGAGTGGTCTTGGTTTGGTTGCGCTTCAAGATCAATTGAAGCACTTTGATATTGAGATGACGAAGAATTACGGTGACTTAAATCTCTACTCTGAGTTGCAGCAGGAGAAATTCACCCTATCTAGAGAGAAGTACGACGAAATTATCCTGGCTCAGGTCCCTATTATTGGTGGTGGTGCTGATGAAGTTGAGGGTTATAGGAAGGCTTTTATGGGTATGCCTGCCGATGATAGAGAGCGGCTCTTGGATAGTCTATCCAAGAAAGCGCTTATTGAGCAGATGGATGATGGCTTGTGTATGTTTAGATCCAAGAAGGCGCTTTGTGGGGGGGATAGTGCAAACTGTCGTCCGGCGGATTGTAATAATTCTATTATTCCCGCTGAAGGTATGAGGCGAACCTTGACCTGGCGTAAGAGCGAGAATCAAAGAATGAGAGACTTCTTTTCTGGTCAGCCGTTAAAGGTGGCCCATTTAGATGACAGGATCTCTGAAATTGATAAATTGCTCAGTCAAATGGACGGCTTAAATTATGAATAATAAAAAACCTCGTGGCAGCTTGGTAGGCCTCAAGGAAAATAGAGAGGCCCTGAAGGTAAAAAATACTGAGGCAATGTTGAAAGTTATTGAGCAACTGGGGAAGGAAAACCCAGATGCGCTATGGTCTTACAAGGACGTTTGGTCTGGTGCGGGCTTGAAAAGTAATGTTGCCCTCAATAGTCCATGGAATTCTCATGTTCGTGATGCAATCGACGCTCATAACTCTAGTATTCGAGAAGCATCAGAGCTTGAGGTGTTCGCGTCAACGCAAAAAAAGACGCTGAGGGTAATAAATGGAGAATTGAGGAAACAGGTTGAAGTCATGCGAAAAGAAAGAGATCAAGCGTTGTCGAAGATTGCTGTTTATGAGGCTGAAACTGACTTCTATAAAAGAAAATGTGAGGGGCTTTTGAGGGTGAATGAGCGTCTAAGGGCAAGTGCTGGGCGTTTAAATGTCGTTTAATTAGTTGGCCAATAAGAAAATTCTGTTTCGCCGATGGCATTTGTTCTCCCAGGCAGGATTGCTCAAGGCAGGGGTTGGAGGATAGTCTGTTCAGGGCCAGTGGCAGACATGTGAAAAAATGGTAAGAAACCAGCTTAGGTTACGGGTCTCGGCCCGCCTGCCGCTTTGCGTTGAACCCTCGTGGGCTCGGGTTGCCAGCCCTCGGTTTCTTGATGAGCGCGGGCTACTTGAGCTGCGCCCTCCGTGTCGATGTTGTCCGGAACATCAAACCGAATTTTCAATGATGTCAGGGGGCAGTCATTCAACCCCTTGTTGGAATGGGATATTGTGATGAAGGTATGCTTTGTCGTAATGGGTTTTGGCAAGAAAGTTGAATACGAGACAGGTAGGGTTCTAGATCTCGATGCTACCTACGAGGCTATCATTGAGCCAGCTGTTTCGGGCAACGGTTTGAGGTGTATCAGGGCTGATGAAATCACCCAGTCAGGCATTATTGATGTCAAAATGTACGAAATGCTGCTCAGGGCGGATTTGGTAATTGCCGACATTTCCACAGGGAATGTGAATGCTGTTTATGAGTTGGGCGTACGTCATGCGCTCAGACCTAACTCGACCATAATCATGACTGAGGATCAGGGCAAATTATACTTTGATCTAAATCACATCAGTACTTTTCGATATCAGCATTTCGGTGATGACATCTTGGCGCGGGAGGCGAGAAGGGCGGTCAAGGATTTGGGGACGCTCATCGGATCTGTAATGGCGGCTCAAGCTGTTGACAGTCCGGTCTATACCTACCTGCCCAAGCTGCTTTCGCCTCGTATGTCTGATGAGGAATATGAGGAGTTGCTTGGTGAGGCCGAGGAGGCGCATCAGCGCTTTTCTCGGCACATGCGCGATGGTGAAACTTTCATGCGTCAAAGCAAGCACGAGTTAGCTCGCCAGGAGTTTTCTGCTGCCCGCGAAATGAGGCCCGGGGAACCTAACATTCTCCAGAAGTTGGCGCTAAACACCTATAAGTCCAAGCTGCCAGACGAGCTCACCGCTCTGCGGTCAGCTTTCGAAATCATTGCACAACTGAACCCCGACGAGTCCAATGATCCGGAAACCGTAGGCATTGCGGGGGCCATCACCAAGCGTCTGTGGTTACTTGAGGGGGATCGATCTTCCCTTGATGCTTCGATTCAATATTATCGTCGAGGGTTTGAGGTCAAGCGTGACTATTATAATGGGCAGAATCTGGCGCAGTGTTTCGAGTTTCGCGCGCAGGTTCAGTCCGCGCGTTCGGAGAAGATTTTTGATTTCATGTGTGCCCATAAGATCCGTCAGATGATTCTGAAGTCGCTACAACCTGTTTTGAGTTCCGAGAATTTCCTAGAGAGGCCTGACAAACGTTGGATCTATGCAACTATGGCCAACTGTTATTTTGCGTGCGAACAGCCTGAAAAAGCTGAGCCTTTTGAACAGATGTTTCGAGGCGCAGCCCAAGCCCAGTGGGAAATCGATACCTATGAGGCCGGGAAGGATGAACTTTTCAAGATCCGGGAAGAGCGGCTGGCGACGCTTAAGTCGGATGAAAAGTAAAGTCAAAAATTACGACGAGAAACACCGTAGTTCGCAAAGGGGATGAACAGTGGGGTTGCCTAGAACGTTCGTTGGCTTCAGTAGCACCGATCGGCATATGTACGAGCTGATGCGAGCATGGAAAAATAACACGCGCATTGATTTCAATTTTGCAGATTGTCAGCTGAACATGGCGCTGAATTCGGAGGACGAAGATTACATTAAGCGCAAATGCCGAGAACGGATTGATATAGCGGGCACCTTCGCACTTTTGATCGGGCAGGACACGCGATCTAAACACAAGTATGTGCGATGGGAGATCCAGGTAGCCATGGAGAAGGGGTGTAAGCTCATCGGCATCAACCTAGACGGTAGTCGTCATCTCAATGCTGACCTCTGTCCTCCGATCTTGAAGAATGTTGGCGCAGTATTTGTGCCGTTTTCACCAGCGATTATTCAGTATGCCTTGACTCACCCAACCAACAGTCAGTTAGGTGACTACTATTACTCGCCCGAGATCTACAAATATCTTGGCTACAAGGATTAACAATGCAGAATACGGACTTCCCAGGGTTATACCAGTCGGCTGATACTCTTTCTGCCAACGCTCAGAAATATTTTCTCGGTGCCCTTTTCAGTAATCTCTTGCTGCTAGTGCTTGCAGCCCTTGTCTCCGTGATCAACTACCCTCACTGGGTCGCAGCGCTCATCCAATTCATGTTTCTGCTGCTCGCGCTTGCCAGCTCCGTTTTTCTGGCTTGGAAAAGACCTGAAAAGTCATGGTACTCAGGGCGAGCAGTTGCAGAATCCATCAAAACTATGACTTGGCGCTATGTTTCTCGCGCCGAACCCTTCGACAAGAGCGACGAAGAATCAAGGTCGCTGTTAATCAGTAGGCTACGAGACGTCGTGCAGCAAAACCCTGGTGTCTCAAACCAGCTGATCAGCCATGCTTCTGCACCTCAAGTCACAGACACTATGACACAAATGAGGGCTCAGGCCTTTCCTCAACGGCGCGATACCTACATTGAGCACCGCATTAACGACCAGCTGGAGTGGTACAAACGTAAGGCAAAATTCAACTCCACTGCCTCCAAATGGTTTTTTACCGGGCTGATCGTAGCTAACTTAATCGCTTTGGCTTGCGCGGCGTCAAAGATTGCTAATCCCGCGTTTCAGTATTTTCCTACGGATGTTTTCATCACTGTCGCTGCTGGCATTTTGACGTGGATGCAGGCAAAGCGATTCACAGAGCTATCGACCTCATATGCACTCACAGCCAATGAGATTGCGCTTATTCGTGAGGATGCATACGGGCTGGAAGAGGATGTGGAGCTATCAAAGTTTGTAGGTGACGCGGAGAATGCATTCTCTCGTGAACATACTCAGTGGGAAGCACGAAAAGACAGCTGATAAACTACTGCCAGCTGTGAAAATTGTGAGGAAATTATTTTCGCAGCCGGAGCCTCGGACGCTATTGTGTAACACCTGATTGGAAGTGCCGGCAATGCTCTTCCTAAAAGGCCAGATGAGTTTGAGAGGAAGGGCTGTCGTGAATCCTGATTGTAATTCCGAGGCCCAATCCGGGCCTCATGTATGGATGGATTTACTTGAGTTCGTTTGCTAGGCCAGACCAAGGTACCATTTTGATTCCTCGTTCAGAAATCCAACTAGGTTTCGCTCCGTCAAAGCTGTCTCCGGCGTGAGTTGCGATAACTCTTTTTCCTAGTTCCAAACTTTTTTCTACTTCCCATTTAACCCACTTGCTTTGTGCTGTATCGCCTGAAATATAGACAACTGTCACAGAACAGCGGTTGATGCGTTCGGTGATCTTCCGTTTGATATAATCGGCTTGATCACTATCATAAGCCTCCTTTACAGAATGATCGTTGAATTCAAGATCATTATTTTCGTTTTTTGTCTGCGCTCTAAGCAGATTGACTTCATCCATGTCCTCAGTCGCAAAGCTGATGAATACGTTGCGTTTACCTTCGTTCAGCGCCGCCTTGGCCTTTTGTTCAAGCGACTTGACGTCGCCAAGGCGACTCCATCCTCCAGAGCTGCTCCCCCCCATTACTCTGCTCCCCCAAACTTAAATTCATTGCAGGCGATGCAATCCCCGCAGGGCTCGTCCTCGCCAAGGTGGCAGGAATAGGTTTGAGATATCCCTTTGGCTTCGGCGAGAGCGACAACGTCCTGCTTTGTGAATGAGGATAACGGCGCGAGCACTTTGATAGATCTACCCATACATAGAGAGATCATTTGCTCAGCCTGTTGAAGAAAGTGAGAAGTCTGATCAGGAAACAGGCTAGTGCTTTCATGCAGCAGGCCTATCGAAATGGCGTCAGCATTTTTCTGGTATGCATACGCGGCTGCGGTGAGCAGGAATAGCATGTTGCGACCAGGCGTAAAGGCGTCGTCAATAATATGAAGACTCGGATCTGTGAGACCTGATCGAATCAGCTTACCGAAGCCCGATAAGGCTGCTACCTCCGGTTCAGGTAGTCCCAGCTTTCTCATCGCCAACTGGCAGGCCGCAAATTCACGATTGCGTGCGCGCTGACCGTAATCGACAAAGAGAGGAAAAATTCGCAGACCCTTTTCAAGCGCTAGTTTGGCGACAAGTGTAGAGTCTAGTCCCCCGGAAACAAGGGTCACAATGCTCATAAAAATACAGCCTCCTGCTTGCGGTTTGCGACGCGCATTACAATCCATATCGCCCAGTCCAGAAGACCTACAGGGCAATCCATCTGTTGGGCATGATCACGAAGACGGTTTTCGTATCTTCCGTATTGATTCAGTCCAGCAATTGATACCTGCCCGCCTGAGCAGATACCCTGAGCCGACATGTAATTGAGCACGTGTCGATCCAGTATGGCCAAGTCATAGGTAACGCCACAATTGCGCAAGAACATGCTCGCCTGCTTGGGCCCCATCCCGGAGGCGTTCGTCACAAGCCAGGCTCTCACGCCATTTACATCCTCGCTGATCAAGGCTTTGAGGGATCCCCCAGCGTGGGATACTGCCTGCCATGTTGCTGCCAGGTTGTTCGCTTTTGCCCTCGGAAAACGGTAGAGCCGGCGCCTGCCTTCGACATCTAGAGGGGTACTAAGTGCCGCGAACAGCTGATCAGCAAGCTTAAGGTGATCTTGCTCACTTATGCGCAGATAGCCCAGCGCGTCGATCCTGTCCGCGGCGGCCATTGCAAGTGGGTAGGGCACCTGACTGCTGAGGATGCAGCACGACAACTCCCACCATAGGTGTCGTTCATCCAAGACGGGGCCGGTGTCGATACGCTCCCGGATGTCTGGGCAGACTGCCGCGACCGCTCTGCAAAGGGCTTCGGCACTATAGGTGGTCATTGAAAAATCTCCGGGAATAGCTTCTTAAGCTCAGGGGCGGTCAGTCCAGTGCCTGTTGCAAACAACGTTGCATCGTTGCTTGCAATCATAGACTGCATCAGTTGGCCAAACTCCTCATAATACTCCAGATTGTACAGTGCCACCTTGCCCGCATATTTGATATTCGGATCGGTGTCGACGATGTCAAGCAGAGGGGTTCTATTCCATAAGTGCTGGAAGAAATCGAAATGCTGGAAATGGTGGAGGCGGCCTCTGGTGGGGTCGATGCTGAACCGGCACCATTCGAGACCGTCAAAGGTGTCGGCGCCGGCAGCCACGAGCACCGAGATGCTCCAAGGATTGCCTGTGCCGAGCAAATGGATGGGCTGGTAAAAAGGAAGACTTTGTAACTGAGTTCTGACACGCTTCATCGTCCGAGCGCGAAGTGCCAAGCCTGGGCCCAGCTCTCGCTCCGCTATGGCAATGACACCTGGACGGATACGATTGGCCACTTCAAAAACGATGTATGGAAGGCGTTTGAGCCCCTCTTCATCCTGCGACACGTGCACAATCGGATACACCGGAGCTGATGTGTGTAGTCTGTCTCGCTCGAACGCTTGAATGACCTCCTCAACTGCTATGTCCAGATCACTGCTTGGTTCCAGGTTGTCAAAGCAAAACGCACAATCATGCGGCGTCTCAAGCAGAGCCTGATGAAACTCGGTCGCCGTCCATGTCTTGTCCTCGGTACGATCTGCCTCGTAATTGCCTGAATCGATGAGAACAAATCCTCCTCGCTCACGATGAGCTTTGATCTCCTCAATCATCTGATCCTTGTCCTCCGATCTTCTCAGGTCGTACGCAGACACTAGAATCGACTTCGTGCCATGAGCCTTCAGCACGCTCAATGCTTCTGCTGGCTTGAATTGGGTCTCGTGAGAAGATACCGACATGAAAATGCTTGGAATCGGCAGTGTGTTGCTTTCAAGCGAGGATAGTCTCTCGGCCGGCCGCATTGCGGGTACTACTTCTTGGATTTTGATCTGAAGTAGTTTGAATACCTCATGGTCAGGCTCGCCTGACCAATGTTGGAAATTCACGGTACTGAGGTTCCCAAAAGAATAGGGAGGGTCGCTATCGTCAAGTTGCAGCGGGATGATTTTTTTACCGTAGTTGGTGGCAAACCTTAGCTCATCTGTCACCGCTGGCTTGCTTGCGAATTCTGAATACAGTGCCACCACGCACTTTGCTTTCTTGAGGTTTTCTTTGATGGCAGTAGCGAAGTCGCCCACAATGCGGTCGTCAATCCACACAGACCAAGACTTGGAAAGCAAATCGTGCACCTTTACTGCGGTGTCCCGGTTCTCTTTGGCATAAATTATGTATACGTCCGCCATGTGTGGACTGAGCCTCAGCTGATTACATTCCATTGCACTACCCTGAGGGTGATGCTTTAAGTGTTTAAGGCATGCCTAGTGACAAAGCTTCGCCTGCCGCCCATGCTGTGAGATACAGAGCTGTTGTAAAGTCCGGTGTTGTTAAAGTATATGCGGGCCATGGTGTATCCTTTTGTGCCCGTTCTTTGAGAACGATGATAGGTGTGCCCCGAGCAGCATGCTCTGCAATGCGACCTACAGATTCTGGAGGGAGAGCATCGTCTATAACGAGTATTGCCTCGTAATTCCCGGTAGGAATTGCGGGCTCAATATTTGGACAAATTACATTCAAGCCTAATTCTCTAAGCGCGAAGCGAGCTTCCTCCAGCGCGTAACGCTGCCCAATCGCGTCGATTCCTGCTTCAATACAAGCGGTGGCCCCGCGAGTTGCAAAGACGGGCTGGCGAGCAGCTAGGGCAGCATGCTCGAACTTGAATGTGCGGGTTTCGCAGTAGAGTGAGACAGCACGGGAGGCGAGGTCTGCAGCATCACGGGCCGGTATTCTCATCTGTGCCCAGTAGTGAGCAAATACCGCGCTGAACACATCTCCAGTTCCGATCTTGAAGACTCGGGTTGAGCGGTACGCTGGAACGTGGCTACTACTGTCTGAGGCGTCATATACCTTGGCGCCGTAGGGGCCTTGTTTGACGACCACGACCTCAGCTTTATGGGTTTGGATGAGGTGATCGGCTGCCTGGTCGATGTTTTCTATGCCCGTAGCACTCGATATTTCCAACTCATTCATAACAAGGGCGAGTTCATCTGCCGATGATCCGTTAGCTGAAAATGGCTTCGGATTTCGCCACGTCTGTGGGTCATACACCGCACGGCGCGCCTTGACGACAGCATCACCCTCCAGGAAGCCGAACCGTAAAACCGCATTAGCCGTTACCTGAAGGGAGGGTTGAGTGATTAATTTCTCACGCCCTGGCTCTATATGTGGAGATGAGAGAGGATGGAAATAGGCGAAAACAATGGGACTTGGTCTTGTCGCGACGTTGGCTGCGATGCCATGGCGCTCAATTTCCGCAACTGCCATGCTTTCGCTAGCAGCAGCATAGGTCGTGAATTCCGTGCTCGGTGAGAGTGCAGCGACACTCAATGCTGCACGTGCACCGGACCCCATGGTCGCGTCCCACTCCGGTAGCTGACACAGCTCACGGTAGAAGCCACCCACGATATGCATTCCTGACCTCGTAGTGAACCACTCCGGCTTTCGCGGAGGTGTTTTGTTTGAGTCAGGCAGCAGTGAAGATCGCTGCCTGATTGTGCTCAGATGGTGCCCCAAACTCCGCTGACAGCACATTGCCATACTAGGTGCAGTCGTTGGCTCGGGCAACACATAACTCGGCTAGGTTGGATGATGTTATTTCATTGCGCTGCTGCGTCGCCAAGCAGTTTAGGTTCGACGTTATCTAGGCAGCCTCAACAAAAAGTCATCGGCATTTCTAACAGCTGATCGCTCGCATCTTCACGCTCGTTCGTTCATGAGAAGCATTTCGCAGGAATGGAGCCAATCCTGGTAGCGAACCCTTTTGAAAAGATTCTGCTGAAGATCGAGTCAGTAAAAAATGAGGATGGAGATGAAGGCATCCAAGCGCGAGTGTTGATTGGGCAGAAGCTCTGGGGTAGTACATTTGGAAAGCGTTCATCGGATGCCAACTCATCGATGGACTACCCTGCGAGCTCCTGATGGGGTGACCGAGTCATCAGCCTGCTGAGCTCAAAGTACAATCCCGCAAGAATATTCACTGGAGAAGGAATTCTTGGGATCGGCAGTATAAGCATCTGCATCTATGACATGATTTGAGCGGTTCGGTGAAAAATTCCTGATCATCATGTTGATGAACGGATGGGCATAGTGGGTTGGGTGCGCAGCTCAATCCGGTCTGTCATACAGTGGATAGTGTCGATGACGCTGGGTGGGTTGCTGCATCTATTCAATTGCGCCTGATAACACAAATCTAGACAGAGCGAACGCCCCAGAAATAGGTAGTGAGAGACATGAGCCTCAGTGATTACCTGAAAGCTGCATTGAATTCCGAGTCAAGCGACGAGCTTGATGAAATTACCGACCTGTACGTGACGTTACCAGCAGAGGTCTTCAGTTTCGTAACCATTTCCCTCGAAGGGAGTTGGAGGGAAATTGATAGCGTTTGGTCTGCTCGGTTAGACGCGGAAGATCAAAAAAACAATTCAAAATGTCACGTCCACATCGCCAAAACTAAGCATCGATCCTCAAAAGGCAAGCAGGTTTCATGGAACGATGATGGTAGCCGGCATGATAAAAAAACATTCAACGCTAAGCTGGGACAGAGCAGAAAGGTTCAGGCGATAGCAAGGAAAATTTTAGGTCTTGGTGAGTCCATAAGCCTTGAGAGCATGGACTCCAAGCAGGTGGTTGAAAGGCCGCTTCTCAGCGGCTCGCCATCTTTTTCGAGTGATGGAAGAGAGGCGAAGGTTGAGTTCTACGTGGAAAAATCCACCGCCCACCTACCTGCATGGTTACGTTGGTAGCAATTGGTGAGGGGGCCTGAATTCAGGCGCTCGATTCTAGGCAGACGCTGTGTGACGGAAACTGAGATCGCCTGATGGGACTTCTACTGCGAAATTGCACTCATCTGACCAGGCAATTGCATTGATGCTGACCACCCGCTTGCATCCGACTTGACCAGCGGGCGACAGAGACGCGGAGGCAGAGACCGCCCCATTGCTGCCGGTAGCGATAGGCAGCAAACGGCCGATTCTGTTGAAAAACTAAGTTCTGCGGCAGCCAGCTGGTCAGCGGTGCCTG
>NZ_JBOY01000023.1:0-77644 GCF_000647775.1 Pseudomonas sp. RL
CCGTCGACCTCTTGCATGCCATGCAAGCGCTCTCCCAGCTGAGCTATAGCCCCGTGCGTCAGGACGGGGCGCATATTAGGTTCGACCCGCTCCCCTGTCAACAGTATTTTTCAACGGAAGTGAATTTTTTTTGCCAGCAGAACAAACACTTAGGCAAACCGGCCGTTGATCGGGGTTTTCTCCGGGGCTGGGAGCAACGTTTTTTGTAGGAGCGGCTTCGGCCACGATCGCGCCCGCTCAAAAGCATCGCGGCTGAAGCCGCTCCTACAGGTCAGCGCATCAGCCGCATTGTCTCTTTCCCCCTGCGCAAGCTCTTGTATTCCTTGCATTTGTTAACCAACAGCAGGCTAGAATTGCGGCCTCACGCGCACGGATGCGCTCTCAGTCACGTTGTCGAGAGTTTCCATGCGCCTGCTGTTCGCCCTGCTGTTCATCGCCGTGCCTGTGCATTTCGCCCAGGCCGACGCCCCCCGCACCTTCGTCGAAGCCAAGAAGATCGCCTGGAAGCTATATGCCGAGCGACCGGTCGAGTTCTATTGCGGCTGCACCTACAAGGGCAATCGCGTCGATCTGGACAGCTGTGGCTACGAGCCGCGCAAGAACGCACAACGTGCCGGGCGCATCGAGTGGGAACACGTGGTACCGGCCTGGGTAATCGGCCACCAGCGCCAGTGCTGGCAGGACGGCGGGCGCAAGAACTGCACTGCCAACGACCCGGTGTTCAGCCGCGCCGAGGCCGACCTGCACAATCTGGTGCCGTCCATTGGCGAGGTGAACAGCGACCGCAGCAACTACGGCTTCGGCATGCTTACCCAGAAACCCCATCAGTACGGTGCCTGTCCGTTTGTGGTGGATTTCAAGCAGCGCACCGCCATGCCACCGGAGTCCACCCGGGGCGCCATCGCACGCATCTACCTGTACATGAGCGAGCGATACCACCTGCGCCTGTCGCGCCAGGATCAGCGCCTGTACGACATCTGGAACCGCCAGTATCCGGTGAGCGAATGGGAACAGTGGCGCAACCGCAAGATTGCCTGCGTGCAGGGCAACGCCAATCCCTATGTGGGCGAGGTGGACCTGTCCAGCTGCACACCGCTCGCCCGCCGCTGAGTTCGCCGCCGGGACAATTGTGATCGGCCAGGGCAGCAGGTAATGTCGGCGCCCTGACCGGGAGTCCCACATGATCTATCTGCTTGTCGTCACCCTGCTCTGGGCGGTTTCCTTCAACCTGATCGGCGCCTTCCTGGCCGGTCAGGTCGACAGCTATTTCGCGGTCCTGACCCGGGTGGTCCTGGCCGGCCTGGTGTTCCTGCCGCTCACCCGCTGGCGCGGCGTGCCGCCACCGTTCATCCGCGGCGTGATGCTGGTCGGCGCGCTGCAGTTCGGCATCACCTACCTCTGCCTGTACCTGAGCTTCAACGTCCTGACGGTGCCGGAGGTGCTGCTGTTCACCGTGCTCACGCCGCTGCACGTGACGCTGATCGACGACGCCCTGAACCGACGCTTCAATGGCTGGGCGCTGCTGGCCGCCGCCCTGGCGGTATTCGGTGCGGCACTGATCCGCTATGACGACGTCAGCGGCGATTTCCTGCTCGGCTTCTTCCTGCTGCAGATCGCCAACTTCACCTTCGCCACCGGCCAGGTGCTGTACAAGCGCCTGGTGGCCCGCCATCCCTGCGACGTGCCGCTGTTCCGGCGCTTCGGCTACTTCTTCCTCGGTGCGCTGATCATCGTGTTGCCGGCCTGGCTCCTGCTGGGCAATCCGCAGCGCCTGCCGACCACCGATGTGCAATGGGGCGTACTGGTGTGGATGGGCCTGCTGGCCACCGCGCTGGGCCAGTTCTGGTGGAACAAGGGCGCCACCCAGGTGGACGCCGGCACCCTGGCGGTGATGAACAACCTCAGCGTACCGGTGGGACTGCTGATCAACCTGCTCGTCTGGAACACCGAAGAAGACCTGCTGCGCCTGACGGTCGGCGGCCTGATCATCGTTGGCTCGCTGTGGGTGAACCGGCTGGGCCGCAAATCTGGAATGGCGGCGGCACAGCGCGCCTGACGGCCCGCACGGTGGGTCGATAAAGCGCGCCCCCTACCCCGGACGCATCCGTAGGGTGGACAACGTTTTTCTCGTCCACCACCGCGCCGGCACGGCGCGCCTCGCGGCACGCACGGTGGGTCGATGAAGCGCGACCCACCCTACGATCTGCGCCTGGCGCGGGCTCGCCAGACGGCGGCCGGAAAAACGCCGACCGCCCTACGACTCTCATTTCAGCTCGAAGGCATCCGCATCCCGCCAGGCCGGAAAGCGTTCGCGAAAGCGCGCCAACTTGTCCGCGTTCAGGCTGATCTGGAACACGCCGTCGCCCTCCTCCGCGTCCAGCAGGCTATCGCCGAGAAAATCCAGCACCTGGCTGTCGCCACTGTAGGGATAGCCATGCCCATCGGTGCCGACGCGGTTCACCGCCGCCACGTAGCAGAGGTTCTCGATGGCCCGCGCGGGCAGCAGGCGGTTCCAGGCGTTGCGCCGGGCCGCCGGCCAGTTGGCGGTGTAAAGCAAGAGATCGGTGCCCTGGGGATCGCGGCTCCACACCGGGAAGCGCAGGTCGTAGCAGATCAGCGGGCGCACCCGCCAACCCTTCAGCTCGAACAGCGCCTGCTCGCCACCCGGGGCGAAATGCTCGTGCTCGCCGGCCATGCGGAACAGGTGGCGCTTGTCGTAATGGCGCACCTGGCCATCCGGCTGCGCCCACAGCAGGCGGTTGCGGTAGCTGCCATCGGCCGCCTGGACAATCAGCGTGCCGGTGACCACCGCCTGCAGCCGCTCGGCCTGCTCCCGCAGCCAGGCATGGGTGGCGCCCTCCTCCGCTTCGGCCAGCGTCGCCGACTCCATGGAGAAGCCGGTGGTGAACATCTCCGGCAGGATGACCAGATCGGCACCGCGCGCCTGCTCCAGCAACTGCGCGAAGCGCTCACGGTTCGCCGGCGCGTCATGCCAGACCAGATCGGTCTGCACCAGGGCCAGGCGCAGGTCGGGTTTGTCACTCATGTCGAATCCTCACAACCATCGGTTCATACGGCACACAGCTTCTCGGCCGCCTGGCGCAGGGTTTCCTCGCGCTTGGCGAAGCAGAAGCGCACCAGGCGCAGATCCGCCGGCGGCGTCTGGTAGAACACCGACACTGGAATGCAGGCCACCCCGTGTTCGCGGGTCAGCCACTGGCTCATCGCCACATCATCCAGGTCCGGGCGAATCGCCGAATAGTCGGCCAGCTGGAAATAGGTGCTCGGCGTCGGCGTGAAGCGCAGGCGCGATTCGGCCAGCAGCCCGCAGAACAGGTCACGCTTGGCCTGGTAGAAATCCGGCAGCTCGTCGACATGCTGCGGATAGGCGGCCATGTAGTCGGCCAGCGCCCATTGCAGCGGCGTGACGCCGGTGAAGCTCACGTACTGGTGCACCTTGCGCAGCTCGGCGGTCAGCGCCGGCGGCGCTACCACATAGCCGGTCTTCCAGCCGGTGACGTGGTAGGTCTTGCCGAAGGAGCTGACCACTAAGGCGCGTGCATACAGCTCGTCGTGACGCAGCAGGCTGGCATGCTCGCGGCCGTCGAACACCAGGTGCTCGTAGACCTCGTCGCTGAGCAGGTAGATGTCCTCGCGACCGCGCAGCAGGCTGGCCAGGCGTTCCAGGTCGGCGCGTTCCAGCAGCGCACCGCTGGGATTGTGCGGGCTGTTGAGGATGATCAGCCGGGTGCGCGGCGTCAGTGCGTCCTGCAGGCGCTGCCAGTCGATGGCAAAGTCCGGCAGGCTGAGCGGCAGATGGACGCAGCGCCCGCCGGCCAGCTGCACCGAGGGCTCGTAACTGTCGTAGCAGGGATCGAAGACGATCACCTCGTCGCCGGGGCTCACCAGCGCCTGGATGGCACAGAAGATCGCCTGGGTCGCGCCGGGGGTGATGGTGATTTCGGTATCGGCATTGGCTTGGCGGCCGTACAGACGCGCCACCTTGGCCGCTACCCGCTCGCGCAGGGCCGGCAGGCCGGTCATCGGCGCGTACTGGTTGTGGCCGGCCATCACGTGGCGGCCGACCGCCTCGCGCAGCGCATCCGGCCCGTCGAAATCGGGGAAGCCCTGGGACAGGTTGATCGCCCCGACCTGCGTGGCAAGCTGGGACATGGTGGTGAAGATGGTGGTGCCGACGTGGGGCAGCTTGCTGTGGATCATGGGCTTCGACGCCAGGGAAACGGGGCGTCGAGCATAGAAGCGGGAAGCGGGAGGGTGCAAGCGGGAGGCATCTGCGAGGAACTCGTGGGAGCGAATTCATTCGCGAGCTTTTTGGAGCGGCCGGCTAGCTAGCTGAACCTGAATGAAAAGCTCGCGGACAAGTCCGCTCCCACCAAAGAACCGCACCGAAGCCGCTACTTCTTCTTGCGCTTCTTCTCGGCCTTCTTGTGGTGGGCCATCAGGCGGCGCTTCTTGTTCACCTGCCGGTCGGTGAGCTTGTTCTTCTTGCCCTCGAAGGGGTTTTCGCCGCCCTTGTACTCGATGCGGATCGGCGTACCCACCAGTTTGAGCACCTTGCGGAAGGTGTTTTCCAGGTAACGGGTGTAGGACTTGGGCACCGCTTCCACCTGGTTGCCGTGGATGACGATCAGTGGCGGGTTGGCGCCGCCCAGGTGGGCGTAGCGCAGCTTGATGCGGTGACCGTTGACCAGCGGCGGCTGATGCACCTGCACCGCGTCGGCGAGGATGTTGGTCAACCGGTTGGTGGGCCAACGGGTCACCGCCGAGTGGAAGGCGGCCTGCACGGATTTGTACAGATTGCCCACCCCGGTGCCATGCAGCGCGGAGATGAAGTGGATGTCGGCAAAGTCGACGAAGAACAGCCGGCGCTCCAGCTCTTTCTTCACGTAGTCGCGCTCGGAAGGCTCCATGCCGTCCCACTTGTTGAGCGCGATGACCAGCGCGCGGCCTGTTTCCAATACGAATCCCAGCAGGTTGAGGTCATGCTCGACCACGCCCTCGCGGGCATCCATCACGAACACCACCACGTTGGCGTCCTGGATGGCCTGCAGGGTCTTGACCACCGAGAACTTCTCGATAGCCTCGAAGATCTTGCCGCGCCGGCGCACGCCGGCGGTGTCGATCAGCGTGTACTTCTCGTCGTCACGCTCGAAGGGGATGTAGATGCTGTCCCGCGTGGTGCCGGCCTGGTCGTAGACCACCACCCGCTCCTCGCCGAGCATGCGGTTGACCAGGGTGGACTTGCCGACGTTGGGCCGGCCGATGATGGCGATCTTGATGCCATCCTTCTCGCTCGGGCCGGGAATGCGCGATGCCTCCTCGCCCTCGGCGACCTCTTCCTGCGCAACCGCTTCCAGCGCCTCGGCGTCTTCGTCCTTGGGGAACACACCCAGCACTTCTTCCAGCATCGGGTGAATGCCGCGGCCATGGGCTGCGGCAATCGGCAGTGCATCGCCCAGGCCCAGCGGGCTGAACTCGGCGCGCGCCAGATCGGGGTCGACGGTATCGACCTTGTTGGCAATCAGGAAGCTGCGTTTGTTGCGCTTGCGCAGGTGCTCGGCGATCAGCTCGTCCGCGGCGGTCAGTCCGGCGCGGGAGTCGACCAGGAACAGCACGGCGTCGGCTTCTTCGATGGCCAGCAGCGACTGCTCGGCCATCTTGGCGTCGATGCCTTCCTCGTCACCGGTAATGCCGCCGGTGTCGACGACGATATAGGTGCGGCCCTGCCACTTGGCCTCGCCGTACTGGCGATCACGGGTCAGGCCGGCGAATTCGGCGACGATGGCGTTGCGGGACTTGGTCAGGCGGTTGAACAGAGTCGACTTGCCCACGTTGGGGCGGCCGACCAGGGCAATTACGGGAACCATGCGGCTCTCCACTTTAAAAAATCAGAAAACACGAAGGCCGCTGCCCAGGCAGCGGCCGATCATTCGCAGCGACGACGCGCGGGTTCGCGCCCGGTCGCTATTCGATGGTCAGCGCCATCAGCTTGCCGCCATCGCCATAGACATACAGCCAGCCACCCACGGCGATCGGTCGGGCGCGCAGGCCGTCGCTGTCGACGCGGGTGCGGGCGACGAAGCGGCCATCCACCTGGCTGATCAGGTGCAGGTAACCCTCGTAGTCACCGAGCGCCACGTAGCTGGAAAACACCTCCGGGGCCGACAGCTGGCGACGGGCCAACTGGTCGTTGCTCCACAGCGCGGTGGTGGAGCGCTCGTCGATCCCCTCCACCGTGCCGTTGGCCTGGCTGAGGTATACGCTGCCGAAGCCCTGGGCAACACCGACCGAACTGGACGCTTCGCGCTGCCAGAGCACCCGGCCGCTGTTCAGGTCCAGCGCCGCCAGGCGCCCCTGGTAGCTGACCACGTACAAGGTGCTGCCGGAGACCAGCAACCCGCCGTCGATGTCGACGATACGCTCCAGTTCGGAACGCCCCTGGGGAACCGCAATCCGCTGCTCCCAGACCGGCAGACCACGACGCGCGTCAACGGCGATCACCTTGCCGGTGGACAAGCCGGCGATGGCCAACTGGTTGGTCAGCAGTGGCGCACCGGTGCCACGCAGGGTCAGTACCGCCGGCGAACTCTCGTAGATCCAGCGCTGCATGCCAGTCGTGGCATCCAGGCCGATCAGGCGATCGTCCTGGGTCTGCACCACCACCACGTCGCCGTTGGTGGCCGGAGCGGCCAGCACCTCGCTGGTGGCCTTGGCCTGCCAGCGTTGCTCGCCGCTGTCGGCGTCCAGGGCGATCACTTCGCCCTTCAGCGTACCGACCAGCACCAGGCCGAAGCCGGCGCCCACGCCGCCGGACACCGGCAGCTTGAGCTTCTTCTTCCACAGCACCTTGCCGGTCAGGCGATCCATGGCCTGCACCAGGCCGTCGGCGTCGGCGGCGAAGATGCGTTCGCCATCCACCGCCGGCACCAGACGATTGAAGAGGTCCCCCTGGCCGTCGCCAATCGAGCGGCTCCATTCCTTGCGCAGCTTGAGCTCCGCCGTGAAGTCCGGCAGATCGGCCGGCGGCAGCTCCTTCTTGCTCGAACTGCCGCAACCGGCCAGTACGGCCATGCTGAACAGCAGCGCCCAGGTCCAGGGGGTTCTCACGTCAGGCGTCTCCGTTGGCCAGGTCGTCCAGCTTGATCTGCAGGGTACCGGCGGCACCGTTGACCGGCAGCGCTTCCTTGGCCTTGGTATAGGCGGCGAAGGCCTCCTGCTTGCGGCCCAGTTGCAGCAGCAGGTCGCCACGCACTTCCTCACGGCCAGCCAGGTAGGCGGCATCGACCTTGCCATCCAGCAGGGCCAGACCTTCCTCGCCCTTGCCTTGAGCGCTCAGCACGCGGGCCAGGCGCTGACGGGCCAGCTCTTCCAGGTCGGCGCTGGCGGGTTTGTCCAGCACGGTACGCAGCTCGGCCGCGGCTTCGTCCAGCTGACCGGCCTCGACCGCCACCTTGGCGACGAACAGGCTGCCGAACTGGGCATAGTGCGTACCGCCGAAGTCGTTCTTCAGCTGGGCAGCCAGCTCGGCGACCCGCGCGGTGTCAGGCTTTTCACTGCCGAGCGCGGTTTCCACCAGTTGCTGATAGACCACCGAGGCGCCCTGCGCCTTGTTGGTCTGATGGTTCTGCCAGGCCTGCCAGCCAAATACCACGGCCAGGGCCAGCAGCCCGCCAGTAACCAGCGGCATGCCGTTGCGGCTCCACCACTCCTTCAGACGGGCGATCTGTTCGTCTTCGGTCATGCTCACACCGATTCTCCTTATGTGTCTCAGGCGCGCAGTTGCAGCGACGCGGCCAGGTGGCCGGCCAGTGCATCCCAGCCAATGCTCTGTTGTTCGCTGTCATCGCGCAGCGGCTTGACGCCCACCACGCGCTGCGCCAGTTCGTCCTCGCCCAGGATCAGGGCGAAATGCGCGCCGCTCTTGTCGGCCTTCTTGAACTGGCTCTTGAAGCTGCCGGCGCCGGCATTCACCAGTACGCGCAGGCCCGGCAGGGTATCACGCAAGCGCTCCGAGAGCTGCAGCGCGGCCAGCTCCGCCGCTTCGCCGAAGGCGCAGATATAGGCATGGGGCGCGCGCGACAGTTCCGCCGGCACCAGGCCGAGGGTTTCCAGCAGCAGGATCAGGCGTTCCACGCCCATGGCGAAACCGACACCCGGCGTCGGCTTGCCGCCGAACTGGGCGACCAGGCCGTCATAACGGCCACCGGCGCATACGGTGCCCTGGGCGCCCAGCTTGTCGGTGACCCACTCGAATACCGTGCGGCCGTAGTAATCCAGGCCACGCACCAGCTTGGGATTGATCTCGTAGGCGATGCCCACGGCGTCCAGGCGCGCCTTCAGACCTTCGAAGTGCGCGCGCGACTCGTCATCCAGGTAGTCCGCCAGGGTCGGCGCATCGGCCAGCAGGGCCTGGGTCTGGGCGTTCTTGCTGTCGAGGATGCGCAGCGGGTTGGTGGTCAGGCGACGCTGGCTGTCCTCGTCGAGCTGCTCGAAGCGCGCCTTGAGGTACTCGACCAGCGCGTCGCGGTAGCGGGCGCGGTCTTCGCTGGAACCCAGGCTGTTGAGCTGCAGGGTCACGGCATCGGCCATGCCCAGCTGCTTCCACAGGCGGGCAGTGAGGATGATCAGCTCGGCGTCGATGTCCGGACCCGGCTGATTGAACACTTCCACGCCGATCTGGTGGAACTGGCGGTAGCGTCCCTTCTGCGGCTTCTCGTAGCGGAACATCGGCCCCATGTACCAGAGCTTCTGCACCTGGCCGCCGCCGGACAGGCCATGCTCGAGCACGGCGCGCACGCAGCCGGCGGTGCCTTCCGGACGCAGGGTGAGGGATTCCTCGTTGCGATCCAGGAAGGTGTACATCTCCTTGTCCACCACGTCGGTGCCTTCGCCGATGCCGCGGGCGAACAGCTCGGTGTACTCGACGATGGGCAGGCGGATCTCGCTGTAGCCGTAGCTGTCCAGCAGCTCGGCGAAGGTGCCTTCCAGGTATCGCCACGCCGGGGTCTGCGCCGGCAGGATGTCGTTCATGCCACGGATGGCTTGCAGGGTCTTGCTCACGAAAATTCCTTAACTACTTCAGCTGCGCGCGATCACGGCGGCGTCGGCCGCCTGCTTTTCGGCGGCCTTGCGACGGATGAGCTGTTCCAGCTCGTCCACCAGATTGTCATTGGTCAGCTTCTGCGCCGGCTTGCCGTCGATGTAGACCAGATTGGGCGTGCCACCGGTGAGGCCGATGTGGGCCTCCTTGGCTTCGCCAGGCCCGTTCACCACGCAGCCGATCACCGCCACGTCCAGCGGCACCAGCAGGTCCTCGACGCGCTGCTCCAGCTCGTTCATGGTCTTCACCACATCGAAGTTCTGCCGCGAGCAGCTCGGGCAGGCGATGAAGTTGATGCCACGCGAGCGCAGGCGCAGGGACTTGAGGATGTCGAAGCCGACCTTGATCTCCTCCACCGGATCGGCGGCCAGGGAGATGCGGATGGTGTCGCCGATGCCTTCGGCCAGCAGCATGCCCAGACCGACTGCGGACTTCACGGTACCGGAGCGCAGGCCACCGGCCTCGGTGATGCCCAGGTGCAGCGGTTGGGTGATCTGCCTGGCGAGCAGGCGGTAGGCCTCCACGGCCATGAACACATCGGAGGCCTTGACACTGACCTTGAAGTCCTGGAAGTCCAGGCGGTCCAGGTGCTCCACATGGCGCAACGCGGATTCCAGCAGTGCTTGCGGGGTCGGCTCGCCGTATTTCTTCTGCAGGTCCTTCTCCAGCGAGCCGGCGTTGACGCCGATGCGGATCGGGATGCCCTTGTCGCGGGCGGCATCCACCACGGCGCGTACGCGGTCTTCGCGACCGATGTTGCCCGGGTTGATGCGCAGGCAGTCGACGCCCAGCTCAGCCACCCGCAGGGCGATCTGGTAGTCGAAGTGGATGTCGGCCACCAGCGGCACCTTGACCTGCTGCTTGATGCGCCCGAAGGCCTCGGCGGCGTCCATGTCCGGCACCGAGACGCGCACGATGTCGGCGCCGGCAGCTTCCAGGCGCTGGATCTGCGCCACGGTGGCGGCCACGTCGTGGGTGTCGGTGTTGGTCATGCTCTGCACCGCGATGGGTGCATCGCCGCCGACCGGGACCGAGCCGACCCAGATCTTGCGGGACACTCGGCGTTTGATGGGGGATTCGCTATGCATGGTGCTCGGCTCTATTCGCCCAGGCGCAGGTTGGCGGTCTGGGAACGGCGACCGCTGAGGTCGACAGGCTCCCCGTTGTAGGTGATCTGCGCGCCCTGCACGAAGCCCAGGCGCACCTGCATGGGTGCCGGGGCGCTCAGGTCCAGGCTTTCGCCCTTCTTCTTCAGCTGCGCGACATGCACCTTGCCGTTGGCATCGGTGACCTGCACCCAGCAATCTTCGATGAAGCTGATCTGCAGGCGACCTTCACCAGCGGCCGGCACGGGAGCAGCCACTGCGGCTTCGGCGGGCTCGCTGGGAGTGGGTTGCGCGACCATGGGCGTCTCGCCAGCAGCAGTGACACCCTCACCCTCCGGCAGGGCGGGCGGTGGCTCCAGCAGATCGATCGGCACCTGGGCCGCCTGTACGGCCTGATCCTCGGGTTCATCCAGAGTCAGCACCTCGGTGGAACCGTCGGCGGTGTCCACCTCGACGCGTTCGATCGGCGCGGTCGTGCGCGCCGGCGGCTCGCCGTAGCGTTCCTGCCACCAGAGCACGCCGATGCCGACCGCTACCAGCGACAGTGCGAACAGGCCGCCGCGCAGCACGTTGTGCGACAGGCGCGCCGGCTCCTGCACCTTGCTCAACCCCTGCGGCGTACTGGCCGCCGGCTGGGTGCCGGTGAACTGATCGAACTCGTGGGCCAGCTCGGTGGCATCCAGGCCCAGCAACTTCGCATAGGAACGGATATAGCCACGCGCGAAGGTGGCACCGGGCAGCTTGTCGAACAGGCCGTCCTCGATGTAACGCACGGCATCCTCGGAGAGGTGCAACTGCAGGGCCACTTCGGCCCTCGACCAGTGCCGGGCTTCCCGGGACTGGCGCAGGCGTTCGCCCGGGTTGACCGGAGTCGTCATCGCGGATTCGCTGTTCGACGTGTTCATTTGTACTCCGACAGGTAGAGCTGATATTCCCGCGATGCGGGGTACAGGCGTTTGAGTTGCAGGCCGTAGCTGGCGGCCTGGCCGGCGTTGCCGAACACCCTGGCCAGGCGAATGCCGAGCAGCAGACTACGGGCATTCTGCTCCGAGAGGCCAGTGAAACGCTCGTAATAGTTACGCGCGGCCACATAGTCCTTGCGGTTGTAGGACAACTCGGCCATCGAGAGCAAGGCCTGCGGGCGATTGGCATTCAGGCGCAGGGCGCGTTGGAAGTGCTCGGCGGCCTGGTCGTCGCGCTTGAGCGCCTGGGCGGTCAGCCCCAGGTTCTCGAATACGCGCGAACGCTCTCCGTAGAGCGTGTCCTCGCTGGCCTGGCGATAACGCTCATAGGCCTGCTCGTAGCGCTTCTGCTCGTACAGAAAGGTGCCGTAGTTGTTGAGGATGCGGGCATCCTTCGGACGCACGGCCAAGGCCTTGCGGTAGTGCTGGTCGGCCAGCGCCGGTTCCATCTGGGTCTGGAACACCAGGGCAAGGGCGGCATGGGCATCGGCGTGGTTCGGGTCGATCTCCAGCGCCTTGCTCAACGGTTCCTTGGCGCGCTCGCTGGCGCCCTTCTGCAGGTAGCCGATGCCCAGCTGGATATAGGCGTCGCGAGCCTGCTCGCGGCCCTGGGGGGTACTCAGCGGATTCATGCCGCTGGTGTGAGACATGCAGCCGGCCAGCAGGCCAGTCAGACAGATCATGGTCGCAAGGCGCAGACTCATGCGATGGCAACTCCCTTCAGATACGGCGGTCGGTTGCCGGCGCCTCACCCTTCGGCATTCAACTGGCGCACGGCAATGTAGCGTTCGCTGCGTCGGGTACGGTCCTGGACCTGCCCCACCAGCTGGCCGCACGCAGCGTCGATGTCGTCGCCCCGAGTGGTGCGCACGGTGACGTTGTAGCCGGCCTGCTGGAGAAGATCCTGGAAACGGCGGATGGCGTTGTTGCTCGGCCGCTCATAACCGGAATGCGGGAAGGGATTGAAGGGAATCAGGTTGATCTTGCAAGGCATGTCGGCGAGCAGCGCGATCATCTGCTCGGCGTGTTCGGGCTGATCGTTGACACCCTGGAGCAGGGTGTATTCGACCGTCAGGTAGCGCTTCTCGCCCAGCTTGTCGATGTAGCGTCGGCAGGCGGCCAGCACCACATCCAGCGGGTACTTCTTGTTGATCGGCACCAACTGGTTGCGCAGTTCGTCGTTGGGCGCGTGCAGCGACAGGGCCAGGGCCACGTCCGTCACTTCACCCAGCTTGTCGATCATCGGCGCCACGCCGGAGGTGGACAGCGTCACCTTGCGCTTGGAAATGCCGTAGCCGAGGTCGTCCATCATGATGCTCATGGCGGCGACCACATTGTCGAAGTTCAGCAGCGGCTCGCCCATGCCCATCATCACCACGTTGGTGATGGCGCGGTCGATCTTCGCCGGCACGGTGCCGAACGACTTGTTGGCGATCCACACCTGGCCGATGATCTCGGCGGCGGTCAGGTCGCTGTTGAATCCTTGCTTGCCGGTGGAGCAGAAGCTGCAATCCAGCGCGCAGCCGGCCTGGGAGGACACACACAGGGTGCCGCGCCCGTTCGCCGGGATGTATACGGTCTCGACGCAGCTGCCGGACGCCACGCGCACTACCCACTTGCGGGTGCCGTCGCTGGAAATGTCCTGGCTGACGATCTCGGGACCGCGAATCTCGGCACAGGCCCTGAGCTTTTCGCGCAGGGCCTTGCCGAGATTGGTCATGGCGTCGAAGTCATCGACGCCAAAGTGGTGAATCCACTTCATGACCTGGCCGGCCCGGAAGCGCTTCTCGCCGATGGACTCGAAGAACTGTTCCAGTTGCGGCTGGGTCAGGCCCAGCAGGTTCACGAGGCCGGTTTGAGCAGTCATGGATTCACCTATCTACCCGCTCGCTTAGCGAATGCGGTCGCACAGCTCGGTGGTGGAGAAGAAGTACGCGATTTCGCGGGCAGCGGAGGCTTCCGAGTCGGAACCGTGCACGGCGTTCTCGTCGATGGAAACGGCGAAGTCAGCACGGATGGTGCCGGCAGCAGCTTCCTTCGGGTTGGTGGCGCCCATCAGCTCGCGGTTCTTGGCAACGGCGTTTTCGCCTTCCAGCACCTGAACGATGACCGGACCGGAGGTCATGAAGGCAACCAGATCCTTGAAGAAGCCGCGCTCCTTGTGCTCGGCGTAGAAGCCGGCGGCTTCGCGCTCGGACAGCTGCACCATCTTGGAGGCGACGACGCGCAGGCCGGCCTTTTCGAAACGGGTGGTGATTTCACCGATGACGTTCTTGGCGACGGCATCCGGCTTGATGATGGAGAAGGTACGTTGAACGGCCATGGGATCACTCCAGAAGGCGGGGTTGGATGAAGCGGAAAAATGAAGGCGCACGATTATACGGATGAAGGCAGTCGCAGGCTATACGCGGTGCGGAGGCACCTGCCTGTGGGAGCGCATTCATTCGCGAGCGTTCAGATGGCCGGCCAGGGTGCAGTCTGTCCGGAAAAGCTCGCGGACAAGCCCGCTCCCACGGCGGAAACCGGCTCGATCAGTCGCGCTCTTCGATCCAGGCGGCCTGGATGGCTTCCAGCACCTTTTCGCCGGCACGCCCCGGCTCGTCGTCGAACTCGGGCAGCTCGGTCACCCAGCGATGCAGGTCGACGAAGTTCACGTAACGCGGGTCCACATCCGGCCTGGTTTCGGCCAGTTGAATGGCGATCTCCAGCACATCCACCCATTTCAGACTCATGGCTCAGTGTCCTTCCGAAACCTGGTTGATGGTGTACTTGGGAATCTCGACCACCAGGTCCTGGTTGTCCACCACGGCCTGGCAGGACAGGCGCGAGGTCGGCTCCAGACCCCAGGCCTTGTCGAGCATGTCGTCCTCCAGCTCGTCGGAGGCTTCAAGCGAGTTGAAGCCCTCGCGGATGACCACGTGACAGGTGGTGCAGGCACAGGATTTCTCGCAGGCGTGCTCGATCTCGATGCCGTTGCGCAGCGCCGCGTCCAGCACGGTTTCGCCTGGACTGGCCTCGATCACGGCGCCCTCGGGGCAATGTTCTGCGTGGGGCAGGAAAATGATCTGCGGCATGCGGTTATTCCTCGATATCGGTCAGGCTGCGCCCGGCCAGGGCCGCCTTCACGGAGGCATCCATGCGGCGCGCGGCAAAGGCGTCGGTGATTTGGGTCAGGCGTTTGGTCTGCTGTTCGATGGCGGCCAGGTCGCTGCTGTCCAGCAACCCTTGCAGGCGCTCCATCTCGGCGTCGATGACCAGGCGTTCGTCGGCATCCAGCAGGCGCTCGCCATCGGCCTGCAGGGCGGCCTGCACGGCCTCGATCAGGCGCCGCGCATCGACCTGGGCCTCGCGCAGCGCACGGGCCGCCATGTCGTCGCCGGCGTGTTCGAAGGAGTCCTTGAGCATGCGGGCAATCTCGCCATCGGTCAGCCCGTAGGACGGCTTGACCTGGATGCTCGCCTCGACCCCGGAGCTCAGCTCACGGGCGGACACGCTCAGCAGACCGTCGGCATCCACCTGGAAGGTCACGCGGATCTTTGCCGCGCCGGCCACCATGGGCGGAATGCCACGCAGCTCGAAGCGCGCCAGCGAGCGGCCGTCGCGCACCAGCTCGCGCTCGCCCTGCAGCACATGGATCATCATGGCCGTCTGGCCATCCTTGTACGTAGTGAACTCCTGGGCACGCGCCACCGGGATGGTGGTGTTGCGCGGAATCACCTTCTCCATCAGCCCACCCATGGTTTCCAGGCCGAGCGACAGCGGAATCACGTCCAGCAGCAGCAGCTCATCGCCGCCACGCTTGTTGCCAGCCAGCACATCAGCCTGGATGGCGGCACCCACGGCCACCACCTGGTCGGGATCGATATCGGTCAGCGGCTGGCGGCCGAACAGCTCGCCAACCGCCTCGCGCACGCGCGGCACGCGGGTAGACCCGCCGACCATGACCACGGCGGTGACGTCCTCGATGTCCAGCTCGGCATCGCGCACCGCGCGCCGGCAAGCCTTCAGGCTGCGCGCCAGCAATGGGTCGATCAGCGCGTTGAAGGTGTCGCGGCTCAGCTCGCCGCGCCACCCTTCGTGTTCCAGCGCGACGCTATCCTTGGCGCTCAAGGCTTCCTTGGCGGCGCAGGCCACACGCAACAGGCGGCGCTGGGCGCCCGGGTCCAGGTCGCTGGACAGGCCGGCCTGCTCGATGATCCAGCCGGCAATGGCATGGTCGAAGTCGTCGCCGCCCAGCGCGCTGTCGCCGCCGGTGGCCAGCACTTCGAAGACGCCGCGCGACAGGCGCAGGATGGAAATGTCGAAGGTACCGCCGCCCAGGTCGTAGATTGCGACGACACCTTCCGCCTGCTGATCCAGACCATAGGCCACGGCTGCCGCAGTGGGCTCGTTGAGCAGGCGCAGCACGGTGAGTCCGGCCAGCCGCGCGGCGTCCTTGGTCGCCTGCCGCTGGGCGTCGTCGAAATAGGCCGGCACGGTGATCACCGCACCCACCAGCTCGCCACCCAGGGATTCCTCACCGCGCTGGCGCAGCACGCGCAGGATATCCGCCGAGACTTCCACCGGGCTTTTCGGCCCCTGGACGGTCTCGATGAACGGCATGTGCGACTCGCCCTCGGAAAAACGGTAGGGCAACTGCTCGCCCAGCTGCTTGACGTCCTCGATACCGCGTCCCATAAGGCGCTTGACCGACATCACGGTGTTGAACGGATCGCTGGCCGCCGCGGCGCGGGCGTCATGGCCCACCTCGACGCGATCGGCGTGGTAACGCACCGCCGAGGGCAGCAAAAGCCGGCCTTCGGCGTCCGGCAAGGGTTCGGCGCGACCGCTGCGTACGCTGGCCACGAGGGAATTGGTAGTGCCCAGATCAATGCCCACCGCCAGGCGGCGCTGATGCGGTTGCGGGGTTTGTCCGGGTTCGGCGATCTGCAGTAAAACCATGCTTGCCTGCGTATCGAGGACCGCGCCAGTGCGCGGCCGGGTTAATCGTCGAGGCGCTCTTCCAGCTCGCGCACCTCATGGGAGAGCTTGTCGAGGAACTGCATGCGGCGTACCAGGCGCTCGGCCTGCTCGCGCTGCGCATTGTCGTTCCAGCAGGCGGCGAACTGGTCTTCCAGTTGCTGCTGTGCCTGCTTCAGGCGCTGCTTGAAGGTGGCCACACCGGCCAGGTCCAGGCTGTCGCTCAGGTCTTCCAGCTCTTCACGCCAGTGCATCTGCTGCAACAGGAACTGGGGGTCCTGCACAGTGGCTTCCAGCGGCAGCTCATGCCCGTCCAGCGCCAGCAGGTAACGCGCCCGGCGCGGCGCACTGCGCAGCACCTGGTACGCCTCGTTCAGCGCCGCGGAACGCTCAAGCGCCTGGCGCTGCTCGCGCTCGCCGGCATCGGCGAAACGGTCGGGATGGACCGCGCGGGCCAGTTCCCGATAGCGCGCGGCCAGCTCCTGCTGGTCGATGCGAAAGTCCGGCTGCAGCTCGAACAGGGCGAAGTGGCAGGGCGTACCCATGCTCACCTCAGACACTGAAGCTTTCGCCGCAGCCGCATTCGCCACGCACGTTGGGGTTGTTGAACTTGAAGCCTTCGTTCAGGCCTTCTTTGGTGAAGTCCAGCTCGGTGCCATCCAGGTAGACCAGGCTCTTCGGGTCGATGATGACGCGCACGCCATGGCTCTCGAACACCTGATCCTCGGGCTTCAGTTCGTCGACGAACTCCAGCACGTACGCCAGGCCGGAACAACCGGTGGTACGCACCCCCAGGCGGATGCCCACGCCCTTGCCGCGCCCATCCAGGGAACGCTGCACGTGGCGGGCCGCCGCTTCAGTCATGCTGATCGCCATGGCAACCTCCTCAGAGCAGACCCTTCTTGTGCTTGTAGTCGCGCACGGCCGCCTTGATGGCGTCCTCGGCGAGCACCGAGCAGTGGATCTTCACCGGCGGCAATGCCAGCTCTTCGGCGATCATGGTGTTCTTCAGCGCTTCGGCCTCGTCCAGGGTCTTGCCCTTCATCCATTCGGTGGCCAGGGAGCTGGAGGCGATGGCCGAGCCACAGCCATAGGTCTTGAACTTGGCGTCTTCGATGACGCCCGCCTCGTTGACCTTGATCTGCAGGCGCATCACGTCGCCACACGCCGGCGCGCCGACCATGCCGGTGCCGACATCGGGATCCTCGGCGTCGAACTTGCCGACGTTGCGCGGGTTTTCGTAGTGGTCGATGACCTTGTCACTGTAAGCCATGGTGCAACTCCTCTTGAATCACGTGCGGGCAGCGTCTTAATGCGCCTGCCATTCGACCTGGGTCAGGTCGACGCCCTCTTTGTACATGTCCCACAGCGGGGACAGCTCGCGCAGCTTGGCCACGGCCTGACGCACCTTCTGCGCGGCGTAGTCCACTTCTTCCTCGGTGGTGAAGCGGCCGAAGGTGAAGCGGATGGAGCTGTGGGCCAGCTCGTCGTTGCGTCCCAGGGCGCGCAGCACGTAGGACGGTTCCAGGGAGGCGGAGGTACAGGCGGAACCGGAGGAAACCGCCAGGTCCTTGAGCGCCATGATCAGCGACTCGCCTTCCACGTAGTTGAAGCTGAGGTTCAGGTTGTGCGGCACGCGGTGGGCCATGCTGCCGTTGATGTACAGCTCTTCCATGTCCTCGACCTGCTTGAGGAAGCGATCGCGCAGGGCCAGCACGTGGGCGGTGTCCTGGGCCATCTCTTCCCGGGCGATGCGGAACGCCTCGCCCATGCCGACGATCTGGTGAGTCGCCAGGGTGCCGGAACGCATCCCGCGCTCGTGACCGCCGCCGTGCATCTGGGCTTCCAGGCGCACCCGCGGCTTGCGGCGCACGTAGAGCGCGCCAATGCCCTTGGGACCGTAGGTCTTGTGGGCAGAGAAGCTCATCAGGTCGACCTTCATGGTTTCCAGGTCGATGGCCACCTTGCCGGTGGACTGGGCGGCGTCCACATGGAACAGGATGCCGCGAGCGCGGGTCAGCTCGCCGATGGCGGCGACGTCGTTGATGGTGCCGATCTCGTTGTTCACATGCATGATCGACACGAGGATGGTGTCGTCGCGCAGCGCCGCCTCGACCATGGCCGGGGTGATGATGCCGTCCTCACCCGGTTCCAGGTAGGTGACTTCGAAGCCTTCGCGCTCCAGCTGGCGGGTGGTGTCCAGCACCGCCTTGTGCTCGATCTTCGAGGTGACGATGTGCTTGCCCTTGCTGGCGTAGAAGTGCGCAACGCCCTTGATGGCCAGGTTGTCGGACTCGGTGGCGCCGGAGGTCCAGACGATCTCGCGGGGATCAGCATTGACCAGGTCGGCCACCTGGCGACGGGCATTTTCCACGGCTTCCTCGGCCTTCCAGCCGAAGACATGGGAGCGCGACGCCGGATTGCCGAAATTCCCTTCCTGGGTCAGGCAATCGCACATCAGCTTCGCCACACGGGGGTCTACCGGGGTGGTGGCGGAGTAATCGAGGTAAATCGGCAACTTCATTGACTCTCTCCTAACAGGCGGCGGCCCACTCATTCCACGGCGGACGCTTCAATCTTGTCGAGTTGCGGCTTCTTGCCGGTGGTGCAGCGCTGGTCCTGACGCCGGGATACTTCCTGCACCTCGCTGCGACCCACCAGGTCGGCCAGGCTGATGCCACTCAAAAATTCATGGATGCGCTCGCTCAGATCGCACCACAGGTGATGGGTAAGACAGGTGTCACCGGAGTGGCAGTCACCCAGGCCCTGGCAGCGCGTGGCATCCACCGATTCGTTGACGGCGTCGATCACTTCGGCGACCTGGATGTCGCGGGTGTCACGGGAAAGGTAGTAGCCGCCGCCGGGCCCACGGACACTGGTGACCAGCTCGTTGCGCCGCAGCTTGGCGAAGAGCTGTTCCAGGTAGGACAGGGAAATGCCCTGACGCTCGGAGATGTCGGCCAGGGAAACCGGCCCCTGCTGCGCATGCAGGGCCAGGTCGAGCATGGCGGTGACGGCGTAACGGCCTTTGGTGGTGAGTCGCATCGCGGGGTACCACAGGTTCGCTGGAATGGGCGCAAGTATCCAATTTCCGAGTATTTGAGTCAACTATAAGACCCATTGAAATACTCGGATTTACCAGCGGAAAGCGGCCGGCATGATAGCAGGCCGCTGCTGGCAGCGCATCAACCCTGGGCGCCAGGCTCCCGGCTCTCGCCGCGCATCTCTTCCTTGATCTCGACAAAATCCTCGTCACGCAGCGCCGGCAGCTCGCCGCAGCAGTAGCCAAGCGCCTTGAGGGCGCGGTTCATTTCCTCAAGACGGCCATCCACGGCATGCAGGTGATCCAGCAGTTGACCGATGGCCTTGGTGACCGGGTCCGGCATGTTTTCGCCGACCGCGTAGGCCTCGAATCCGTACTTCTCGGCGATGGCCTTGCGCTTGGCCTGCTCCTCGCCACTGGTCTTGACCACCACCCGCCCCGGGTTGCCGACCACCGTGACACCCGCTGGCACCGGCTTGGTGACCACCGCGTTGGAACCGACCTTGGCGCCAGCCCCCACGGTAAACGGCCCGAGGATCTTCGCCCCCGCGCCGACGATGACGCCGTCCTCCAGGGTGGGATGTCGCTTGCCCTTGTTCCAGCTGGTGCCGCCCAGGGTGACGCCATGGTAGAGGGTCACGTCGTCGCCGATCTCGGCGGTCTCGCCGATGACCACGCCCATGCCATGGTCGATGAAGAAGCGCCGGCCGATCTTCGCCCCCGGGTGGATCTCGATGCCGGTCAGCCAGCGCCCGAGGTGCGAGACCAACCGCGCCAGCAGGCGCCAATCCGCACGCCACAGCCGGTGTGCCAGCCGATGCATCCACACCGCGTGCAGGCCGGGGTAGCACAACAGCACCTCGAGCACGCTTCGGGCCGCCGGGTCGCGGCTGAACACGCTCCGGATATCCTCACGCATGCGATCAAACATCATCTGCTCTCCGCTTGTGGGGCTCGCCCCGCGCCACCTTCTGGGTCTCGGTGAGAATGCCGCGCAGGATATTCATCTCCAGCTTGCTGATGCCGCTGCGACCGTACAGCCGCCGCAGCCGGGCCATCAGATGGCGCGGCTTCTGCGGATCGAGGAAGCCGATTTCCACCAACGTCTGCTCGAGGTGTTCGAAATAACGTTCCAGCTCGTCCATGGTGACCGGCCGAGTATCCAGGATGGCCGTGGCTTCCACCTTTTCCATCTTGGTCGGCGCACCCTGGGCGGCCAGCCACGCCATGCGCACTTCGTAGGTCAGCACCTGCACCGCAGCCGCCAGGTTCAGCGAACCGAACTCCGGATCGGAGGGAATGTGCACGTGAAACTGGCAGCGCTGCAATTCCTCGTTGGTCAGGCCGGCGTATTCGCGACCGAATACCAGCGCCACCTCACCCCCCAGCGCCACCTGCTCAAGACTCTTGCTCGCGCACTCGCGCGGATCGAGCAGCGGCCAGGGAATGCGCCGGTCGCGCGCACTGGTGCCCAGCACCAGGCTACAACCGACCAGAGCCTCCTCGAGCGTGGACACCACCTGGGCATTGTCCAGCAGGTCATTGGCGCCGGATGCCCGCGCCAGCGCCTTGGGACTGGGAAACTCCTCGGGATCGACCAGCACCAGACGGGAAAGCCCCATGTTCTTCATGGCACGGGCCGCCCCGCCGATGTTGCCGGGATGGCTGGTATTGACCAGCACCACGCGGATGTTCTGTAGCACGCCCTGATCCACCTGAGAAAACGGAAGGGGCAGAATCTTAGCCGATGGCGGTTCCCGCTCGCCACGCAACATTGGCGATTCCCCCGGCGCCCTGCCCGCCACTGCGATACCCGACGGTCAATGCCACTCACGCGTCTGCCTGGCTTTCTGTTAGAATTCCCGGCTTTCTTTAACAGCCCAGGTGTTTCCCCCCATGCAGCCCATGCTGAACATCGCCTTGCGCGCTGCGCGCAGCGCCGGTGAACTGATCTTCCGCTCCATCGAACGCCTGGATGCCATCTCGGCCAACGAGAAGGAAGCCAAGGATTACGTCAGCGAAATCGACCTTGCCGCAGAACAATGCATCATCAACCTGCTGCGCAAGTCCTATCCGAACCACGGCTTCAAGGGCGAGGAAAGCGGCGAGATCGCCGGCACCGGCGAAGGCGCCGACTATCAGTGGATCATCGATCCGCTGGACGGCACCACCAACTTCCTGCGCGGCGTACCGCATTTCGCCGTCAGCATCGCCTGCAAGTACAAGGGTCGCCTGGAACACGCCGTGGTACTCGACCCGGTACGCCAGGAAGAATTCACCGCCAGCCGTGGCCGCGGTGCCGCGCTGAACGGCCGCCGCATCCGCGTCAGTAGCCGCAAGAGCCTGGAAGGCGCACTGCTGGGCACCGGCTTCCCGTTCCGCGACAGCCAGCTCGACCACCTGGACAACTACCTGGGCATGTTCCGCAGCCTGGTAGGCGACACCGCCGGTATCCGCCGCGCTGGCGCCGCCAGCCTGGACCTGGCCTACGTGGCTGCAGGCCGCTATGACGCCTTCTGGGAATTCGGCCTGTCCGAGTGGGACATGGCAGCCGGCGTGCTGCTGATTCAGGAAGCGGGCGGCTTGGTGAGCGACTTCACCGGTGGCCATGAGTTCCTCGACAAGGGCCACATCGTGGCGGGCAACACCAAGTGCTTCAAGGCAGTGCTCACCGCTATCCAGCCGCACCTGTGGCCGAGCCTCAAGCGCCAGCTGTGATGATCAGCCGAAAATGAAAAAAGCGCCCCAGGGCGCTTTTTTCATGTCTGCAGGTTCGATTACGGCTGCTCGGCGAGCACCAACTGGCCGTCGCGCACCGGAATCTGCGCCCCCGGATCGCGATCCATGCGCACGCGGCCGCGCTGACCACCCAGCTCATAGCTGACGTCGTAGCCAACTACCTTTTCGTGGGTATCCTGCACCGTCTCGCAGCGGGTTTCGGTGGTGGTGTAAGTGTCGCTGGCCTGCATGCGCTCCTGCGCCTTGTTGCCAACGTAGCCGCCGCCTACCGCACCGGCCACAGTGGCCAGCTTCTTGCCGCTCCCGCCACCGACCTGATTGCCCAGCAGACCGCCGACCACCGCTCCGATGGCGGTGCCAGCGATCTGGTGCTGATCCTGTACCGGTCGCTGATGGGTGACGGTGACGTCACGGCAGACCTGACGCGGGGTGCGCTGGGTTTCCTTCACCGGAGAAACGTCCAGCACGGTGGCGAACTTCGGCTCGCGATCTCCCGCCCATTGATAGGTCGCCAGCGCGCCGCCTGCCGTTACGCCAACGGCACCAAGCACCGCGCCGACGATCATCGATTTCTTCACAGCCACCTCCAATGCACACAGGTTCGAAAATCCGAGCCTTGGACAGAAGGTGGCTACGCCGGTTCAGGGCCTTTCGTCGACCGCCTCTTCGCTGGCCGGCGGAATCAGGTCCTCGCTGGTCAGCTTCAGCCAGACGAGCACCGTGGCGCCGATGTAAACCGACGAGTAGGTGCCCACCACCACGCCGATCAGCAGGGCAACGGCGAAACCGGCCAGTACGTCGCCACCCCAGACCAGCAGGGCGATCAGCGCCAGCGCGGTGGAGAACGAAGTGGCCATGGTGCGCAGCAGGGTCTGGGTGACCGAGATGTCGATGTTCTCGACCAGGCTGGTCTTGCGTAGCACCCGGAAGTTCTCGCGGATGCGGTCGTAGATGATGATGGTGTCGTTCAGCGAGTAGCCGATCATCGCCAGCACCGCAGCCAGCACCGTCAGGTCGAACGGCACTTCCAGCAGCGCCAGCAAACCCAGGGTGAGGATGGTGTCGTGGGCCAGCGAGGCGATGGCGCCCACGCCGAACTTCCACTGAAAGCGGAACGCCAGGTACACCAGGATGCCGCCGAGCGCCAGCAGCATGGCCAGACCGCCCTGGTCGCGCAGCTCCTCACCCACCTGCGGACCGACGAACTCGACACGCTTGATCTCGAAGCGCGCGGCCGGGTCGATGACACGCAGCGCTTCGCCCACCTTGGCGCCCAGCTGCGGGTCGTCGCCGGCCATGCGGATCAGCACGTCGGTGGTGGCGCCGAAGCTCTGCACCACCGCATCGGTGTAGCCCGCCTGCCCCAGTTCGCGCTTGATGCGCTCCAGGTCAGCCGGCTGCTCGTACTGCAGCTCGATCAGGGTGCCGCCGGTGAAGTCCAGGCCGAAGTTGAGACCCTTGACTGCCAGGGCAGCGATGCCCACGACGGTCAGGATCAGCGTGATGGCGAACGCAAGATTGCGGATCGCCATGAAGGGAATGGTTTTCTTGATCACGGCCTGGCCCTCAGATCCACAGTTTCTTCACGTTGCGACCGCCGAAGAGCAGGTTGACCTGGCCGCGCGTGAACATGATGGCGGTGAACATCGAGGTCAGGATGCCGAGCGACAGCGTGACCGCGAAGCCCTTGACCGGTCCGGTACCGAGTGCGAACAGGATGGCGCCGACCAGCAGGGTGGTCAGGTTACTGTCGATGATCGCCGTGTAGGCACGATCGAAGCCCTCATGAATGGCGCGCTGCACCGAAAGGCCATTCTTCAGTTCCTCGCGGATCCGCGAATAGATCAGCACGTTGGCGTCCACCGCCATACCCAGCGTCAGCACGATGCCGGCGATGCCCGGCAGGGTCAGCGTGGCGCCGATCACCGACATCAGGCCGACCAGCAGCACCAGGTTGAACGCCAGCGCGACGGTGGCCAGGATGCCGAAGAACTTGTAGACGAGGATGACGAACAGCGAGACCAGGATCAGCGCCCACCAGGTGGACTCGATACCCTTGGCGATGTTCTCGGCACCCAGGCTCGGGCCGATGGTGCGCTCCTCAGCGAAGTACATCGGCGCGGCCAGACCGCCGGCGCGCAGCAGTAGCGCCAGCTCGGAGGACTCGCCCTGACCGTCCAGGCCGGTAATGCGGAACTGACTGCCCAGGGCCGACTGAATGGTGGCCAGGGAAATGATCTTCTTCTCTTCACGGAAGCTCTGTACCGCCACTTCCTGTTCGACGCCGTCGACCAGCTCCTTGACATAGCGGGTCACCGGACGCTGCTCGATGAACAGCACCGCCATGCTGCGCCCGACGTTGTTGCGGGTGGCACGGTTCATCAGCTCGCCGCCGTGCCCGTCCAGACGAATGTTCACCTGCGGGCGACCGTTCTCGTCATAGCTGGCTTGCGCGTCGGTCACCTGGTCACCAGTGATGATCACGCTGCGCTCCAGCGCCACCGGAGCACGGCCTTCCTCGCGGAAATCGAAGGTCTCGGTGGTGGCGCGCGCGGCATCCGGCTCGGCAGCCAGACGGAACTCCAGGCTGGCCGTCTTGCCGAGAATCCGCTTGGCCTCGGCGGTGTCCTGCACACCCGGCAGCTCGACCACGATGCGATTGGCGCCCTGACGCTGCACCAACGGCTCGGCCACACCGAGCTCGTTGACGCGGTTGCGCACGGTGGTGAGGTTCTGCTTGATGGAGTATTCGCGGATATCGGCCAGGGTGGCTGGCGTCAGCGCGACATTGAGCACCTGCAGCTGGTTGCGCACGCTGCTGGTCAGCTCGAAATCGGTGAAGGTCTTGCGGATCAGGCTCTGGGCCCGGTCGAGACTTTCGCTGTCGGTGAAACCCAACTGGAAGGCATTGTCGCTGCCCGGCATGCTGCGATAGCGGATGCGCTCCTTGCGCAGCAGGCTCTTGACCTCGCCTTCATAGACTTTCAGGCGCGCGTCGATGGCCTTGTCCATGTCCACTTCCAGCAGGAAATGCACGCCGCCGGATAGGTCCAGACCCAGCTTCATCGGCGAGGCGCCAATGCTGCGCAGCCAGTCGGGCGTGGTGGGCGCCAGGTTGAGCGCGACCACGTACTCATCACCCAGGGTCTTGCGAACCACGTCCTTGGCAGGCAACTGGTCGCCGAGCCGGGTCAGGCGCAGCAGACCACCGCGCTCGGAGACTTCGCTCGCCTTGACCGTAATGCCCGCCGCGCGCAGCGCTTCGGCAGCCCGTTCGACCGTTACCTCATCGATACGCAGCGCCGTGCTGGTGCCGGTGATCTGGATCGAAGGGTCATCGGGATACAAATTGGGCGCGGAATACACCAGGCCTAGGGCCAGGACCGCGAGAATCAGCAGATATTTCCACAGGGGATATTTGTTCAGCATGACGCCGCCCGCTCAAAGAGCGGGGCGCCTAGGCGCCCCGCAAGAAAGTAACTCGTGAAGCCTGAACGGGCGGCTCAGCCTCCAGGAAGGCAGCGACAGATGCGAACAGTGCCGTTCCTGGCGGGTGCCACCCGACAGGATCAGATGGCCTTCAGCGTGCCCTTGGGCAGGGTCGCTACGATGGCGGCCTTCTGGAACTTCAACTCGACGTTGTCGGCCACTTCCAGCACCACGAAGTCATCGGCAACCTTGACCACCTTGCCGGTCATGCCGCCGCCGGTGACCACTTCGTCGCCCTTCTGCAGGCCGGCCAGCAGGTTCTTGTGCTCCTTGGCACGCTTGGCCTGGGGGCGCCAGATCATCAGGTAGAAGATGACCACGAAGCCCACGAGCATCAGAATGCCCATCATGTCGGAACCCGGAGCTGCAGCGCCCGGTGCGGCCTGGGCGTAGGCGGCGGGAATGAAAAAGCTCATGTAACACTCCTGTTGCAGGGATGGTTTCTACGGTTTCAATACGGATTCATTCAGTCCAGCGGCGGGGTTGGCAGACCGCGCCGGGCATAGAAGGCATCGACAAAGGCGGCCAATGTACCTTGTTGGATGGCGTCGCGTAAACCGGCCATCAGACGCTGGTAATAGCGCAGATTGTGGATGGTATTCAGCATGCTTCCGAGCATTTCCCCGCATTTGTCCAGGTGATGCAGGTAGGCGCGGGAGAAGTGTTTGCAGGTGTAACAGTCGCAACCCGGATCCAGCGGCGAGTCGTCATGGCGATGCACGGCGTTGCGGATCTTGACGATCCCGCCAGTGACGAACAGGTGGCCGTTGCGCGCGTTGCGGGTCGGCATCACGCAATCGAACATGTCCACGCCACGGCGCACGCCCTCGACCAGGTCTTCAGGCTTGCCGACGCCCATCAGGTAACGCGGCTTGTCGGCCGGCATGTGCGGCGGCAGGAAGTCCAGCACACGGATCATCTCCTCCTTCGGCTCGCCCACCGACAAGCCGCCGATGGCCAGGCCATCGAAGCCGATCTCCATCAGGCCCTCCAGCGAGCGCAGTCGCAGGTCTTCGTGCATGCCGCCCTGCACGATGCCGAACAACGCCGAGGGATTGTCGCCATGCGCCACCTTCGAGCGCTTGGCCCAGCGCAGCGAAAGCTCCATGGAGCGGCGCGCGGTGTCATGGTCCGCCGGGTACGGCGTGCACTCGTCGAAGATCATCACGATGTCCGAACCCAGGTCGCGCTGCACCTGCATCGACTCCTCGGGCCCCATGAACACCTTGGCGCCGTCCACCGGCGAGGAGAAATACACCCCCTCTTCCTTGATCTTGCGCATCTCGCCGAGGCTGAAAACCTGGAAACCGCCAGAGTCGGTGAGGATCGGTCCCTGCCATTGCATGAAATTGTGCAGATCACCGTGTGCCTTGATGACCTCGGTACCCGGACGCAGCCAGAGGTGGAAGGTGTTGCCGAGAATGATCTGCGCGCCGATGGCCTCGATATCGCGCGGCAGCATGCCCTTCACGGTGCCGTAGGTGCCCACCGGCATGAACGCCGGTGTTTCCACCGTGCCACGCGGGAAGGTCAGGCGCCCGCGCCGGGCCTTGCCCTCGGTGGCGAGCACGTCGAAGTTCATGTGACAGGTACGGGTCATGGGTGATCCTCGGGACCGCGCGGGGCGGGATTGCGGGTGATGAACATGGCATCACCGTAACTGAAGAAGCGATAGCCTTCTTCCACCGCCGCGCGGTAGGCCGCCATGGTTTCCGGATAGCCGGCAAAGGCGGAAACCAGCATCAGCAGGGTGGACTCCGGCAAGTGGAAATTGGTGACCAGGGCATCCACCACATGGAACGGCTTACCCGGGTACAGGAAGATGTCGGTGTCGCCACTGAACGGCTTGATCTTGCCCTCGCGCGCCGCGCTTTCCAGGGAACGCACGCTGGTGGTGCCCACGGCAATGACGCGACCGCCGCGCGCCTTGCAGGCGTTCACCGCGTCCACCACATCCTGACTGACCTCCAGCCATTCACGGTGCATATGGTGCTCCTCGATGCGCTCGACGCGCACCGGCTGGAAGGTGCCGGCTCCGACGTGCAGGGTCACGAAGGCGGTTTCCACGCCTTTCTCGCGAATCGCCTCGAGCAATGGCTCGTCGAAGTGCAGCCCGGCGGTCGGCGCGGCGACCGCGCCGGCACGCTCGGCGTACACCGTCTGGTAACGCTCGCGGTCGGCCGGGTCATCGGGCCGATCTATATAAGGAGGCAACGGCATGTGGCCAATCCGCTCCAGCAGCGGCAGCAGCGGCTGGTCGAAACATAGCTCGAACAGCGCGTCATGGCGCGCGAGCATCTCGGCCTCGCCGCCACCCTCAAGCAGAATGCGACTGCCGGGCTTGGGGGACTTGCTGGCGCGCACATGGGCCAGCGCACGGTGCTCGTCGAGCACCCGCTCGATGAGGATCTCCAATTGACCGCCGGTCGCCTTGCGCCCGAACAGGCGTGCGGGAATCACCCGGGTATTGTTGAACACCATCAGGTCGCCGGGACGCAGATAGCCAAGCAGGTCTGCGAACTGGCGATGAGCCAGGGCTCCACTCGGGCCATCCAGCACCAACAGGCGACTGGCGCGGCGCTGCGCGAGCGGATGGCGGGCGATCAAAGCATCGGGAAGGTCGAAATGAAAGTCGGAAACGCGCATGGTGAGGCCGTCTTGCAGGGGCGCAAAGCTTAACGGAAATGCCTGGAGCTGGCCATGCGAGCCGATTGACCGGCTGGCTTGGCCTCCCTATACTGCGCGCCCATTGCCTTGGTGGCGGAATGGTAGACGCAGCGGATTCAAAATCCGCCGTTGGCGACAACGTGAGAGTTCGAGTCTCTCCCAAGGCACCAGTCCGATAAGAAAATGCCCTTTTTCTATCCCCCGGCCGGGCCTGCCCGACCGTCCTTCCGCGTCAAGTCTCGACCCCGATACGACCGCCTCGACGGCCCAGTTGTAGCTTTTTCCCCGGAGCATTCCGGCCGTCGTCATAAAGGTGCCGAGCGGGGGGTTGGCATTTGCCCGAAACTTCCGTAGAGTGCGCTCACTGTTTGCATGGGTCGCTGTTGAATCGTGACCTGGTGCGGTAGATCTTGACGATTTGCTTCATCCCGCTCGACTTCTCTTATCTCCTGCAACCAGTTCCAGCTCCCTGTTGTCACAGGGACTGCCATCCACTCTAGTTTCAAGGAAATAAAGACATGTCGAATCGTCAAACCGGCACCGTCAAATGGTTCAACGATGAGAAGGGCTTCGGCTTCATCACCCCCGAAAGCGGTCCGGATCTGTTCGTGCACTTCCGTGCTATCGAAGGCAGCGGTTTCCGCAGCCTGAAGGAAGGCCAGAAGGTTACCTTCGAAGCCGTCCAGGGCCAGAAGGGCATGCAGGCTGACAAGGTCCAGGTTCTGGGCTAAGCAGCACGCAACACCCGAAGCCTCCGATGGAAACATCGGGGGCTTTTTTGTGCCCGCCGTAAACGCAGCCAAGCAGCCAGGCGACTCGCCATCGGGCGCCGACAGCCCCTAGAATGGCGGTCGCTTTTTCATCGACGAGCTTCCCATGGCAACTGCAAAACGCATGCTCCAGCCCAGCGGCGCGTTCCCGGCCGCCGGCTTCGGTCGCCGAATGGCCGCACTCTTCTACGATTTCCTGCTCTGCGTGGCCCTGGTGATGGTGGTCACCCTGCTCTACCAGCAAGGCGTGCTGCGCCTGATCCATGGCGGCGACCAGCTCAAGCTGCTGGCGGAAAGCGGCGGCTTGGACAACGATCCCCTGCTGGCCACGCTGCTGCTGTTCAGCCTGTTCGGCTTCTTCGCCAAGTTCTGGACCTGGAACGGCCAGACCCTCGGCATGCAGGTCTGGGGCATCCGCGTGCAGAACGCCGACGGCTCCGCCATCGATCTCTGGCAGGCGCTGCTGCGCTTCATCGTCGCCATCGGCTCCTGGTTGATCTTCGGCCTGGGCTTCATCTGGATGCTGTGGGACAAGCAGTCGCGCACCTGGCACGACATCTATTCGGAAAGCCGTGTGGTGCAACTGCCGAAGAACGCGCACAAGAAGTGAGGAACGCGGTCTTCCGCGCCCAGCCTCGCAGGGTGGTCAGCGCGCTACCTGGCCACCATCAAGCCGGGACGGCGCGCCTGGCGGCACGATGAAGCGCGATCCACCCTCCACCCAACCGCCCCACTGCAGCACGAACAACCCGAGGTTGGTGCTCAGCACCGCCATCAGCGTAGTCATCACGATGATCGCGGCCGCCAGTTGATAGTTGGAACCCACCGCCTTGGCCATCACGAAACTGGCGGCGGCAGTCGGACTGGCAAAGTAGAGAAACAGGATACCCAGCTCCGGCCCTCGAAAACCGAGCCACCAGGCACCCAGGGTGGACAACGCCGGCAGCCAGATCATCTTCATCAGACTGGCGCTCAGCGCGGTGGCGCCGCTTTCGCGCAACGAGGCCAGCGACAGCGTGGCGCCGATGCAGATCAGCGCCAGCGGCAGGCTCATCTGCGCGAAATACCCGGTGGAGGTCAGCAGCCAGTCCGGCAGCGGGATCCGCCAATAGGCGAATGGGATCGCCGCCAGCACGGCCAGCACCAACGGGTTACCGAGAATGCTCTTGGCGATGCTCCACGGATCGGTCTTGCTGCTCAGGCTGTAGAGCGCCAGCACCAGCGCCGAGAGCGCGTTGTAGCAGAGGATCACCAAGCCAGCGAGCACACCGCCCAGCGACAGGCCGAAGTCGCCGTACAGGCTGCTGGCCAGCGCCAGGCCGACGATGCCATTGTTGCCGCGAAACGCCCCCTGCACATAGACGCCGCGATCCGCATGCGGACAGCGCCAGATCGCCCATGCCCAGGCGAGCAGGAAGCCGCCTACCGTGGCGAGGGTGAAGTAGATCAGCAAGCGCGGCTGCAAGGCGGCACTCAGATCGGCGCGCAGGATGGCGAGGAACAGCAGCGCCGGCAGGGTGCCCTTGAAGACCAGACTGGAGGCGGTGTTGACGAAGGCGGTGTCGATCCAGCCGAGCCGCTTGAGCAGGACACCAAGGAACAGCATGGCGAAGACCGGGGCGGTCACCGCCAATGTTTGCTGAATGAGAGCGAGCACGACTACTACCTACTGCGACAGCGAGAAGGCCGCATGGTAACGCGGCGCCCCGCCGCTCGCGAAGCGGGGCGCCGGGAAAGCTCAGCGGCGGACCGGGCGCTTCTGCAGCTTGCGCTGCAAGGTGCGGCGGTGCATGCCCAGTGCGCGGGCGGTGGCCGAAATGTTGCCCTGGTGCTCGGCCAGCACGCGCTGGATGTGCTCCCACTGCAGGCGGTCGACCGACATGGGGTTTTCCGGCACCAGCGAACTGAGCTCCACGTGCTCGGACATCAGCGCCGCCAGCACATCGTCGGCATCCGCCGGCTTGCACAGGTAGTTGCAGGCGCCACGCTTGATGGCCTCCACAGCGGTGGCGATGCTCGAATAGCCGGTAAGGATCAGCACGCGCATCTCGCTGTCCAGATCCAGCAGCTTGGGCAACAGGGCAAGCCCCGAGTCGCCTTCCATCTTCAGGTCCAGGACCGCGTAGTCGGGGCTGTCGCGCGTCGCGATCATCAGCCCTTCCTCGGCACTGGAAGCCACGCTGACACGCAGCCCGCGACGCTCCATGGAACGCGCCATCACCCGGGTGAAGGTCGCATCGTCATCCACCAGCAACAGATGAGGCTGCTCATCTCCCTCGAACAGGACTTCTTCAGACATGCAGGCTCCTTGGCTGCGGCATGGTCAATCAATGCAAACCGTAGAGGCGCGGTAAACGCAGCTCGGTGAGCGTACCACCCTCTTCGTGGTTATACAGTTTTACGGTTCCGCCGGCACGCGTCACGCTGGCCTGACTGAGGAACAGGCCCAGGCCGAACCCCTTCCCCTTGGTGGTGAAGAACGGCTTGCCGAGCTGCTCGGCAATCGCCAGCGGCACGCCGGCTCCGTGATCTCGAATGGTCACCTTGATCCATTGGTGGTCCCAGTCCAGACGGATGGCGAGGTTGTCCGGCGAGGCATCGGCAGCATTGTTCAGCAGATTGAGCAACGCCTGGGTCAGTTCGGCCGGCGGCATCAGGCTCGGCGGCGTCCCCTTGCCGGTGCACTCATAGCGATAAGTGGCTTCGGGGCGCATCAGGTGCCAGCGCTCCAGCGCTGCTTCCAGCCATTCCCGCACGGTCTGCTCGACGATCTCCTGGCGCCGCTGCGCCTCGGCGGCGCGCACCAGGCTCTGCAGCGTGCCCTTGCAGAGCATCACCTGATCCTGCAGCACCTTGAGGTCATCCTGCAGGGACGGCTGCCCCTGGCAATCCTGGATGAGGTCCTTGAGCAGCACGCTCATGGTCGCCAGCGGCGTACCCAGCTCATGGGCCGCGCCGGCGGCCTGGGTGGCCACCGCCAGCAACTGCTGGTCACGCATGTCAGCCTCGCGGCGCTGCGCCTGCAGCTGTTCCTGGAAACGCAGCGCCTCGGCCATGCGCGCCACGAACACCGTGATCAGCAGGGCGGCGAGCGCGAAGCTCAGCCACATGCCGTACACCATGATTTCCGCCGGCAGGGTGACCAGCAGGGTCAGCGGATGATGGGTAAACAGCAGCAGGCTGTAGCTGGTCAGCGCCAGGGCGGACAGTACCAGCGTGTACAACCAGGGCAGGGTCGCCGCAGCGATGGTCAGCGGCACCAGGTAATAGGAAACGAAGGGGTTGCTGGACCCCCCGGAGAAGTACAGCAGCACGCTGTGAATGACCAGGTCGCAGGCCAGCTGCACGGCATACTCCTGCTCGGTCACCGGCCATTGCTGGCGCAGCCGCAGGGCCGTGAACAGACACAGCAGCGTGGAGATGCCCAGGATGATGGCCAACGCCAGCCAGGGCAGCACCACCACCCCGGACAGCCAGGCAACGCCTACGGAAGCGGCCTGGGCAGACAGCACCAGGACACGGATAAGAACCAGCCGGCCCAGGTTCTGGCGGTTGGCGGAAAGCAGGAAAAGTGGGGCTCGCATAGTGGCTCCGGGCAGTTGCCCGAGTATAACCAGCGACTTTTCCACGCCGCTGCGGCATAGCGCCGCAAGCGCAGCCGCGCCACCCTTGCGCGCAGCGGTTGTTCGGGCCAAAGTCTCAGGCCCCGCGGCTGTGCCGGCGACCTCCGGCCCCGCACTGTCAGGAGTCATCATGTCCCGCTTGCCTCACCTGTCCCTGCTTGCCCTGTTTGCCTGTGCCAGCCTGCCCGCGCTGGCCGAGGAACCCCGCTACAACCAGGTCTCCCTGCGCAGCGAAGTCAGCCAGGAAGTCAGCCATGATCGTATGCACGTGACACTGTACACCGAGTCCCAGGACAGCGATCCCGCCCGTCTCGCCCAGAACGTCAGTGAAACCCTCAACGCCGCGATCCGCCAGGCGCGCCAGGCCAAGGGCGTGACCGTCAGCCAGGGCAGCCGCAGCAGCTACCCGGTATACGAGGAAAAGAGCCAGAAGATCCGCGCCTGGCGCGAGCGCGCCGAGCTGCGCCTGGAGAGCGCCGACTTCCCCGCCCTTTCACAACTGACCGGCGAACTGCTGAAGACCCTGAGCATGGGCGGCATGAGCTTCAGCGTTTCCGACGCACTGCGCAAACGCCACGAGGATGAGCTGCTGCGGGAGGCCGTGCAATCCTTCGGCGCACGCGCCAGGCTGACCAGCGAGGCGCTGGGCGGCACCGGCTACCGGCTGGTCAACCTCAACTTGCACAGCAACGGTTTCCCGCAACCGGTGTACCGCGCGCCGGCCAAGATGATGATGGAAGCCGCCAGCGACAGCATCGCGCCGCAGGTGGAAGCCGGCACCACCCGCATCAGCATCCAGGCCGACGGCACGATCGAAGTGACCATGCCCTGAGACGGAACGGCAGCTAGCGAAAGAACCGATAGAACTCGCGTAATTCGCGCTGCACATCTTCAAGCGACACGGGCTCAAAGCGCAGCGAGGTGTGCGCCGTGCACTGCGCCAGCCGCCCAAGGTCCAGCGGGTGCACCCAACCCAGCACCGCATAGCCGCCCATGGTCTGCCGATCGGCCATCAGCACGATCGGCTGACCATCCGGCGGTAACTGGATCGTGCCGGTGACCACACCCTGCGACCATTCCCAAGCGCTGGCCGCCAGGGGCTCGCCCTCCAGTCGCATGCCCATACGATCAGCGCGCGGACTGAGCGTCCACGACTGCGCAAATAGTCCGGCCAGCGCCGCTTCGTGGCCAGGCGCCGCCATCACCCGCAACTCGCACGCCTGGCCATAGTCCGGTCGGAAGCGCCAGGGCACGCTGCGCCCGCCGCTCGACCGCGCCGGCCGGCAGCCCAGCGTGTCTCCGCGCAGCAAGGGCCGGCCATCCCCGCGCACACCGCCGAGCCCCTCGCGCAGGTGTGCCGCCACACTGCCCAGCACCGGCCGGGCCAGAAAACCACCGGCCGCAGCCAGATAGCAACGTTGCCCCTGCCGCGCATAACCCAGACGCACGACCTGCCCAGCCTGCACCGGGAAGCTCGACCAGCCGGGCCGCGGCTTGCCGTCCACGCACACGTCGATCTGGGCGCCACAGACTGCCAGCCAGGTATCCAGCGTCGCCAGAAACTCCAGCCCGCCCAGCGCCACCTCCAGCAACGGCGCGCCCCAGGGATTGCCCAGCAGGCGGTTGGCCCAAGCCGCCGCCTGGATATCCAACGGACCGCCCGGTGACACACCCAGATGCTGCCAGCCGAAGCGCCCGCCATCCTGCAACACGCTCAGCGCGCCGGGGCGCATGACGCGCAAGCCGTTCATGGGGCCACCGCGCCAACGGACACGAAGCGCACCCGGTCGCCTACCCGCAACGGACAGGGCGGGTCGCGTCGCGCGTCGAACAACCGCCACGAACAGCGCCCAATCAGGTGCCAGCCGCCCGGCGACGCTTGCGGATAGATCGCCGTCTGCCGTTCGGCGATGGCCAGACTGCCGGCCGGCACCCGCGTGCGGGGTGTGGCCCGGCGCGGCAGGGCCAGGCGCGGGTCCAGCTCGCCGAGGTAGGCGAATCCCGGGGCGAAGCCGATGGCGCCGACGCGGTACTCGCGTCCGCTGTGCAGCGCGATCACCTGCGCCACGCTCAACCCACAGGCCTGCGCCACCCACGGCAGGTCCTCGCCGTCGTAACTGACGGGAATTTCATGCAAACGGGTCGATTGGGCAACGCCAACCGCACGCTCCCAGGCCGCCAGCACGGGCTGCAGACGCGCGCACAACTGCGCATGGTCGGTGCGCAGCAGGTCGTAATGCAGCAGTAGCGTGGTCCACCCCGGCACCAGGTCCACCACCAGCGGGCCCAGTTCGGCGTGGATGCGATCGACCAGCGCGGCCAGCCGCGCAGGCAGTCCGGCGTTCGGCTGCTCGGCCAGCGTCAACAGCAGCGCCTCGGCGCCGGCCGGCTCGCAGCGGATCATGCCGCGTCAAGCAGCGCGCGCAGCCGACGCAGCACGCCCAGGGATTCCGGATTGTCGCCATGCACGCACAGACTGTCGGCCTGCAGGCGTATCGGCTTGCCGTCGATATCGGCAAACGGCTGCCGCCGGGCGATGGCCAGTGCCTGGCCGAGAATCCGCTCCGGATCCTGGTGCACGGCCCCGGCCACACGACGCGGCGCCAGCTGGCCGTCAGCCTGATAGGCGCGGTCGGCGAAGGCTTCGAAGAGCAGCGGCACACCGGCCGCCTCGGCCAGACGCGCCTCGCGGCAATTGTCGGGCAACGCCAGCACCATCAGTGGCAAGCCGGACCGGAAACTGCGACAGGCGTCGAGCACCGCCTCTAGCAACGCATCGTTACGCACCAGATCGTTGTACAGCGCGCCATGAGGCTTCACGTACGCGACCTGCGTGCCCGCCGCCCGGCAGAACGCTTCCAGCGCACCGAGCTGGTAAAGCACCAGTGCGCGCACCTCTTCCGGCGAGCAGCTCAGCGAGCGGCGACCGAAACCCTGCAGGTCGGGATAGGCCGGGTGGGCACCGATGCTCACGCCATGCCGCACCGCCAGCGCCACGCTGCGCTGCATGGTCAACGGATCACCCGCGTGATAGCCGCAGGCCAGGTTGGCCTGATCGATCAGCGGCATGGCCAGCGCATCGTTGCCCATGGTCCAGGCACCGAAGCTTTCACCCATGTCGCAATTAAGCAGCAGCGTTGCCTTGTTCATGCCCGCAAGCTTCCGGGTTTGCCCCCGCGACCGCAAGCCCGGACGCCCCGCCGCAGCGCGAATCAGGCTTAGACAGTTTCGCAATTGAAAATACTTCTCAAGCTAATCGCAAATCATTATCATGCGCCGCATCTGCCTTTACGAAACCTTTACCGCCCCACAAGGAGAGTTTCCGATGTCGCTGCCCTTTGCCCGCACCGCGCTGGCCACCGCCCTGCTGAGCGCCAGCGCTGCTGTATTCGCCCAGGATCCGCTGGTCCTCGGCGATACCGTTGTCAGTGCTGCCGGTTATGAGCAGAAGATTACCGAGGCACCTGCCAGCATCAGCGTGATCAGCCAAGAAGATCTACGCCAGAAGCAGTTCGCCAACCTCGCTGAAGCGCTGGGTGACGTGGAAGGCGTGGACATCGGCCAGGGCACCGGCAAGACCGGCGGCCTGAACATCAGCATTCGCGGCATGCCCAGCGACTACACGCTTATCCTCATCGATGGCCGCCGCCAGAAGGCGGCGGGCAACGTAACGCCCAACGGTTTCAACGAGACCGGCACCAGCTTCATGCCCCCAATGTCAGCCATTGAGCGCATTGAGGTCATACGCGGCCCGATGTCCACCCTGTACGGATCGGACGCCATGGGCGGGGTTATCAACATCATCACCAAGAAGGTCGCCAAGGAATGGGGCGGCTCGATCACCGCCGAGCACACCCTGCAGGAAGATGGCGATTACGGCGATGCCAGCAAGGTCAGCCTCTATACCAACGGCCCGCTGGTCGACGGCCTGCTCGGCCTGGCGCTGCGCGGCAGCTTCTATGATCGTGAAGCCTCCGACCTGAAGTTCAATGACGGCAGTACCGTGTCAAAACGAGGCGTCTCCCCGGTGGAAGGCAACAACGCCAACATTGGGGCGCGCCTGACCCTTACCCCCCATGAAGACCACGACTTTGCTCTGGACTTCGACAAGGGCCGCCAGGTCTACAACAACGACGAGTGCCAGCTCGGAAATCTGGATGGCTGGGGCTCGGGCAATGCCACCACCGGTTGCGCCACGCCCCGGCCCACTCAGGCCAACGGCTACCAGGACGAGCTGCGCTTCGAGCGCCAGCAATTCGCGCTGACCCACACCGGCCGCTTCGCCATCGGCACCCTGGACAGCAGCCTGATGCACAACACCACCGAAACCGTCGGGCGCACCATTCCCGGCGGCACCTTCGGACGTCCCGGCTTCAAGCCCATCGGCACCTCCTACGACAACTACCCCTCCATCGTGGTCGGGAATGATCGTGAGCTGGAGACCACCAACCTCATTCTGGACACCAAGCTGGTCGCCCCCATTGGCGATAGCCACATCCTCACCAGCGGTGCTCAGTGGTGGAACGCGGAGATGACCGACGGCCTGGCCTCCGAGGAGTTCGAGCAGACCACCTGGTCGCTGTTCACCGAGGACGAGTGGCGCCTGCGCGACAACCTGGCGCTGACCGTCGGTGCGCGCTACGACCACCACGACGCCTTCGGCGGCCATGTCAGTCCACGCGCCTATCTGGTCTGGAACACCACCGAAAACTGGACACTGAAGGGTGGCGTGAGCCGTGGTTACAAAACCCCGGACCTCAACGACCTGCATGACGGTATCAACGGCGTCGGCGGCCAGGGCTCGACCATCAGCATCGGCAACCCAGACCTGAAGCCGGAAGTCAGTACCAGCACCGAGTTCGGCGTCTACTACGACAACCTTGTCGGTTTCAACGCCAACGCCACGCTGTTCCACAACCAGTTCGACGACAAGATCGCCAGCGGCTCGCCGGTTGCCGATCCGCTTTGTGCCAGCAATACGGACGGCACCTGCACGCCGAAGATCAACGTCGACGAGGCCGTCACCCAGGGCCTGGAACTGGCTGCGAGCTGGCAGTTCGCCCCGCGCTGGACGCTGAGCGGCAACTACACCTACACAGACAGCGAGCAAAAAAGCGGGGAGAACAAGGGCTACAAGCTGACCCAGACCCCGGAGCATCTGCTGAACGCCAAGCTAGCCTGGAATACCACCGATCGCCTGACTCTGTGGCTGAAAAGCGAGTACCGTGGCGAGCGCGCCCGCTTCAGCGACAAGTACGCCAACCTGAGCGCCCAGAACAAGGCACTCTACGACGCCGTCGGCGATATCGAGGCCTATAGCGTGTTCCACCTGGGCGGCTCCTACAAAGCGACCCAGAATCTGACGCTGAACGCCAGCATTTCCAACCTGCTGGACACGGATTTCCTGGAAGGCGACACCTACGTCTACAACGGGCAAACCTACTGGGCATCCAGCTACACCCAGTCCGCTGCCGGCACCAGCGGCGTGCTAGAGGAAGGTCGGCGCCTGTGGCTCTCCGCCACGGTCGACTTCTAAGTCAGCACCCAAAGGCCCGCCCCTTCCAAGGGCGGGCCTTTTTGCGAATGTATGTTATTGGTAAATCCCTAACATCTACGGCCCGAAGCGCCTTAGAATCCCGCCCCATTCCTACTGGCCTTGTGCCGCAACCTATTACCGGAACCAGTCTCCCATGCGTCTCTGGCTCGGCACCCTCCGCCAATGGCACTGGATCAGCTCGGCGCTCTGCCTGGCCGGCATGCTGCTGTTCGCCATCACCGGCATCACCCTGAACCATGCCGGACAGATCGAAGGCAAGGCGCAGGTCTCCAGCAGGATCGAGCAGTTGCCCGAATCCCTGCAGGAGCGCCTGCTGGCGGACACGCCGGCAGACGGCATGCCGGCCGAGTTGACCGCGTGGCTGGGAGACCGCCTCGGCATCCGCCTGGCCGGGCGCGAGGCCGAATGGTCGGAGGGCGAGCTGTACGTCGGCCTCCCGCGCCCCGGCGGCGATGCCTGGCTGAGCCTGGACCTGACCTCCGGCGAGCTGGAGTACGAAGTCACCGATCGCGGCTGGATCGCCTATTTCAATGACCTGCACAAGGGCCGCCACACCGGCACGGCCTGGAGCTGGTTCATCGATCTGTTCGCCGTGGCCTGCGTGGTCTTCTGTGTCACGGGACTGTTGTTGCTGCACCGCCATGCCGCAGGTCGCCCCTCCACCTGGCCGCTCACCGCGCTGGGTGTGGTGATTCCCGTGCTGCTGGCCCTGCTGTTCATTCATTAAGGAAACCGCTATGCGCAAGCACCTGCTGCCTCTGGTTGTTCTGCTCAGCCCAGCCGCCTTCGCGGCCGACCTGGACATCAGCGTGGAAATCCCGCGCCTGGACGTCGCCGAGTACCACCGCCCCTACGTGGCCCTGTGGCTGGAAAAGCCGGACCAGAGCCACGTGGCCAACCTGGCCGTGTGGTACGACCTGAAGATGAAGGACAAGGAAGGCGAGAAGTGGCTCAAGGACCTGCGCCAGTGGTGGCGGCGCAGCGGGCGCAGCCTGGAAATGCCGGTCGACGGCGTCTCGGCCGCTACCCGTGCCGTTGGCACTCACCAGCTGAGCTACAAGGGCAGCGACGCGCCGCTGAAAGCCCTGCCGTCCGGCGAATACAACCTGGTGGTGGAAGCCGCCCGTGAAGTGGGTGGTCGCGAGCTGCTGCGCGTGCCCTTCACCTGGCCGCAGGCTTCGACCGCCAGCGCACAGGGCGCCAGCGAGCTGGGCGCCATCTCCCTTACCGTCAAACCCTAAGGAAGCCGAACATGAATCGCACGCTGAAATGGACCGCCCTGACGCTGGCCGTCACCCTGCCCCTGTCCGCCCAGGCCCACCGGGCCTGGATGCTGCCGTCGGCCACCGTGCTGTCGGGTGAGGCCCCCTGGGTGACCGTGGACGCCGCCGTGTCCAACGACCTGTTCTATTTCGAGCACTTCCCCCTGCAGCTCGAAGGTATCGGCAAGCCGCTGGCCCTGCCCGCCCGCGGCCCGCAGGCCGCACCGGCTGCTGGGCAAGCTGACCAGCCGGCCGCGCCGGCGCCGATGCGCCGCCCGGCCAACACGCTGGTCGTGACCGCGCCGGACGGCAGTGAAGTGCAGGCGCAGAACGGCGCTGTCGGCCGCTACCGCACCACCTTCGATGTGCAGCTCACCCAGAAGGGCACCTACAAGCTGGCCGTGGTCAGCCAGGGCCTGATGGCCTCCTGGAAGGAAAACGGTGTCGCCCACCGCTGGATGGGCAAGCTGGAGGACCTGGAAAAGAGCCTCCCGGCCAAGGCCGAGGAACTGCGCGTAACCCAGGGCAGCAACCGCATGGAGGTTTTCGTCACCTCCGGCGATACCACCACCAGCGTGCTCAAGCCCACCAAGGCCGGCCTGGAAATGGTGCCGGTCACCCACCCCAACGACCTGTTCGCCGGTGAAACAGCCACCTTCGACTTCCTGCTCGACGGCAAGCCGGCGGCGGATGTGGACGTGACGGTGATTCCCGGCGGCAACCGCTACCGCGACGCTACCGGCGAGTTGAACCTGAAGACCGACAGCAAGGGGCGTTTGACCGTGACCTGGCCGGCGCCGGGCATGTACTGGCTGGAAGCCGAGCTGCGCACCGACAAGGGCGTGAAGAAGCCGGTCACCGAGCGTCGCGCCTCCTACAGCGCCACCCTGGAAGTGCTGGCGCCCTGAGACACCGGTGTCTGGCCTCGTAGGGTGGTCAATGTTTTCCATTGGCCACCAACGCGCCGGCCAGCCCGGCGCGCCTGGCGGCGCGCATGGTGGCTCGATACAGCGCGAACCACCCTACGATCGCGCCTGGCGCTTGGCGAAGCTTAGGGTGGTCGTCCTTTTCCTTGGCCGCCCCGCCCTTGCCCACCGGAACCCTGACATGCGCGCCACCCCGAATACCCCGCTCGCCTACTGGCCACTCGCGGCCTGCCTGCTGCTGGCTGCGCTGTTGTTTGCCTGGCAGCCGTCGCGCGAGCTGTCCGCCGCCCTGGTAGCCGCGGCCTGGCTCGGCCTGTGCGGCCTGGCCTGGCGGCGCGCACGTGTACCACCTGCCCTCCCCGCAGCAGACAGCCTGCTGGTTGCCTATGCCAGCCAGGGTGGCCAGGCGCGGCGGATTGCCGAACGCAGCGCGGAGCAACTCACCCTGGGTGGATTGCCGGCGGCCGCCGTGTCGCTGGATGCGCTGACGTCCGAGGCTCTCGCCTGCCAGCGCCGCCTGCTGCTGGTGCTGTCCACCTATGGCGAGGGCGAGGCACCGGACAATGGCGCGCGCTTCCTGCGCCTGCTGGATAGCCTGGCGCCGCTGCATGATCTGGAGTACGCCCTGCTGGGCCTGGGCGACAGCGACTACCGGCAGTTCTGCGGCTTCGCCCGCGCCGTGGATGACCGCCTGCGCCAGCGGCAGGCCATCCCGCTGTTCGAGCGGCTGGAGGCGGATCGGCTGGCACCGGCCACGCTGAGCCGCTGGCAGTGGCAGCTGGCCCAGCTGAGCGGCCAGCCGGATTACGCGGAATGGGCTGCTCCCGAGTTCAGCCCCTGTCGGCTGGTCGAACGCAGCTGCCTGAACCCCGGCAGCCAGGGTGCGCCGGTCTACCGCATCCGCCTGGAGCCCCTGGACGGCCCCGCCCACTGGCAGGCCGGCGACATCGCCGAGATCGCGCCACGCCTGCCGGTGGCGACCATCCGCCAGAAGCTGCGCGCGCTGCAGCTGGGCGAGCCGGACGGCGCGCTCCTCGACGAACTGGCCAGTCGCCGCTGGCCAGCGGATCACCATGCCCTGGCAGGAATGAATGTGGATCAGTTGCTGGAACAACTCCCGCGCCTGAACCACCGCGACTACTCCATCGCCTCGCTGCCCGCCGACGGCGGCGTGGAGCTGCTGGTACGCCTGACCCACACCCCGGACGGCTGCCCGGGCCTGGGCTCCGGCTGGCTGTGCCGGCACGCCGAAGTCGGCGAGTGCATCGATCTGCGCCTGCGCGCCAACCCGTCCTTCCAACTGCCGGCGGCCTGCGGCCCGCTGATCATGATCGGCAACGGCACCGGCCTGGCCGGCTTGCACGCTCACCTGCGCGAGCGCGAAGCCCTGGGCCAGCACGGTCACTGGCTGCTGTACGGCGAGCGCAACGCGGCCCATGACAGCCTGCTGGCACAGGAGCTGGAAGGATGGCTGGCCAGCGGTCATCTGGCCCGGCTGGACCGGGTGTTCTCGCGGGACCAGGCCGAACGCCGCTACGTGCAGCACGTGCTGCGTGACCAGGCCGAGACGCTGCGCCAGTGGCTCGCCAATGGCGCCAGCCTGCTGATCTGCGGCAGCCTGGAGGGCATGGGCCGCGAGGTGGATGCCCTGCTGCGCGGGTTGCTCGGCGCGGAACGGGTCGATGAGCTGGCCAGGAATGGACGGTATAGGCGGGATCTGTATTGAAGGGTTTGAAGCCCTGATCCACTAGCCCGCCGGCCATTATTCTGTGGGAGCGGACTTGTCCGCGAGCTTTCTAGCAGGCCCCACCAAGAAGCTCGCGAACAGGTTCGCTCCCGCCAGCGGGGAGCGAACTGTCCGCGGCGGGACTCAGATGTAGTAGGCCTTCAGCGGCGGGAAGCCGTTGAATTCCACCGCGCTGTAGCTGGTGGTGTAGGCGCCGGTGGAGAACCAGTACAGGCGGTCACCGCTGGACAGGTTCAGCGGCAGGCCGTACTTGTAGTTCTCGTACATGATGTCGGCGCTGTCGCAGGTCGGGCCGGCGATGATGACTTCTTCCATCTCGCCCTTCTTCTCGGTCCAGATCGGGAACTTGATGGACTCGTCCATGGTTTCGATCAGGCCGGAGAACTTGCCCACGTCGGTGTACACCCAGCGCTCCACGGCGGTGCGCGACTTGCGCGCCACCAGCACCACTTCGCTGACCAGGATGCCGGCGTTGGCGATCAGCGAACGGCCCGGCTCGAGGATGATTTCCGGCAGCTCGTCACCGAAGTCTTCCTTGAGGAAGCGGGTGATTTCCTCGGCGTAGGTCTGCAGGTCGTTGGTCTTGGCGATGTAGTTGGCCGGGAAACCGCCGCCCATGTTGATCATCTTCAGGGTGATGCCGTCCTCTTCCTTGAGACGCTCGAAGATCACCTTGACCTTGGCGATGGCGGCGTCCCACACGTCGATGTCGCGCTGCTGCGAGCCGACGTGGAAGGAAATGCCGTAGGGCTCCAGCTTGAGCTGCTTGGCCAGGATCAGCAGGTCCAGCGCCATGTCCGGGTTGCAGCCGAACTTGCGCGAGAGCGGCCAGTCGGCGGAGTTGGAACCCTCGGTGAGAATGCGCACATAGATCTTCGAGCCCGGCGCCGCCTTGGCGATGTTGCGCAGGTCGGCTTCCGAGTCGGTGGCGAACAGGCGCACGCCCTTCTCGTAGAAGTAGCGGATGTCGCGCGCCTTCTTGATGGTGTTGCCGTAGCTGATGCGGTCGGCACTCACACCGGCCTTCATCACCTTGTCCAGCTCGTAGATGGAGGCGATGTCGAAGTTCGAGCCCTTGTCGCGCAGCAGCTCGGTGATCTCGGTGGCCGGGTTGGCCTTCACCGCGTAGTAGATCTTGGCGAACGGGAAGCAGCTGACCAGTTGGTCGTAGGAATCGGCTATGGTCTGCTTGTCGATGACGACAAACGGGGTTTCCTGCTGGTCGGCGAACGCCTTCATCTTCTGGAATGTGGCGCGCGGGTAATAGTCTTCGACCTTGATCGACATGCGTTGGGACTCCAAATGGCAAAACAAACAGAACAAATGTGTGGAATGGCCTCAGAGGCCGCGAACGCCGGACAGTTTCCCCACTTTGGTTCGCCTACTTCCCAAGGCATGTCGCCGAGAATTGCCGCGCGGGGCGCCGCAACCTCTCGTCGTCAGTACTTGAGCCGGATGGATCGTTTCCAGCATGGGCGTTCGGGCGCGCACTTTAGGACCAAGGCGGGCCGAGATCAATCGAAAATTGCCCAGGGGTGGCCACGCTTTTTCGATTGTCAAGTTTTCTCCACAAAGCGGCCGGAATGCTGCACAAACGAGCGTATGGCCGACGATCACGACGCCCACGCAACGCGCCGTTTGCCGCTATAATCGCGCCCTTTTCTGACAGACCGACTCACACGTCGACGGGTTCCTTTCCGATGACCACTCAGGCCGCCGAAGTCGCGAAGCGCCGCACGTTCGCGATCATCTCCCACCCCGACGCGGGTAAGACCACCATCACCGAAAAGCTGCTGCTGATGGGCAAGGCCATCGAAGTGGCCGGCACCGTGAAGTCGCGCAAGTCCGACCGCCATGCCACCTCCGACTGGATGGAGATGGAAAAGCAGCGCGGCATCTCCATCACCACCTCGGTGATGCAGTTCCCCTACCGCGAGCACATGATCAACCTGCTCGACACCCCCGGCCACGAGGATTTCTCGGAAGACACCTACCGCACCCTGACTGCCGTGGACAGCGCGCTGATGGTGCTTGACGGCGGTAAAGGCGTCGAGCCGCGCACCATCGCGCTGATGGACGTCTGCCGCCTGCGCGACACGCCGATCGTCAGCTTCATCAACAAGCTCGACCGCGACATCCGCGACCCCATCGAGCTGCTCGACGAAATCGAGGCGGTGCTGAAGATCAAGGCCGCGCCGGTCACCTGGCCGATTGGCTGCTACCGCGACTTCAAGGGCGTGTATCACCTCAAGGGCGACTACATCATCGTCTACACCCCGGGCCACGGCCACGAGCGCACCGAGGTGAAGATCATCGAGAAGCTCGATTCCGCCGAGGCGCGCGCGCACCTGGGCGACGAGTACGAGCGCTTCATCGAGCAGCTGGAACTGGTGCAGGGCGCCTGCCATGAGTTCGACCAGGAGGAGTTCCTCAAGGGCCAGCTGACCCCGGTGTTCTTCGGTACCGCGCTGGGCAACTTCGGTGTCGACCATGTGCTCGACGCCATCGTCGACTGGGCACCCATGCCGCTGGCGCGCACCGCCAATGAGCGCGTGGTCGAGCCGGTCGAGGAGAAGTTCACCGGCTTCGTGTTCAAGATCCAGGCGAACATGGACCCGAAGCACCGCGACCGCATCGCCTTCATGCGCATCTGCTCGGGCAAGTACGAAAAGGGTATGAAGCTGCGCCATGCCCGCCTGGGCAAGGATGTACGCATCGCCGACGCGCTGACCTTCTTCTCCAGCGAACGCGAGATGCTCGAAGAAGCCTGGGCCGGCGACATCATCGGCCTGCACAACCACGGCACCATCCAGATCGGCGACACCTTCACCGAAGGTGAGAGCCTGGGCTTCACCGGCATTCCGCACTTCGCGCCGGAACTCTTCCGCCGCGTGCGCCTGAAGGACCCGCTGAAGTCCAAGCAGCTGCGCCAGGGCCTGCAGGAACTCGCCGAGGAAGGCGCCACCCAGGTGTTCTTCCCCGAGCGCAACAACGACATCATCCTCGGCGCCGTGGGCGTGCTGCAGTTCGACGTGGTCGCCAGCCGCCTGAAGGAGGAATACAAGGTCGAGTGCGCCTACGAGGCCATCAATGTCTGGTCGGCACGCTGGATCGAGTGCCGCGACGAGAAGAAGCTCAAGGAGTTCAAGGACAAGGCGTTCGAGAACCTGGCCATCGACGGCGGCGGTCACCTGACCTACCTGGCGCCGACCCGCGTGAACCTGAGCCTGATGGAAGAGCGCTGGCCGGACGTTAAATTCCGCGCCACCCGCGAGCATCACTAGGACGAATGGTCGACGGTAGGGCGGTCGGCGTCTTTCCGGCCGCCGGCGCGAGCCGCGCGGTGGCCAACGCCGTGCGTTGACCACCCTACATCTGCGGGCGTCACAGGCTCCCTAGGTCTCCTGCAGATCTGCGCACCTCACGCACAGCGAGGCCATAGGCAAGGCCTCCAGGCGCGCCTCGCCGATGGGCTCGCCACAGCGCGAGCATTCACCGTAGCTGCCCTCCTCCAGACGTTCCAGCGCGCGGTTCACTTCCCGCAGTCCCACCTCGGCTTCCAGCAACAGCCCCCGCAGCACATCATCGTTCTGCCGCTCCTGAGCCTGCTCGGCGAAATCGGGGTCGCGCTGGCTGGCCAGGTCACGGCGGATCGCCTCGGCGCGGGTGCGGTATTCCTCCGCCAGTTGCTGCAGTCGCTCGCTGGGTTCGACGCTATTCATGCTTGGAACTCCTGTCAGGGTGATCGCTGAAGTGTGGTCGCTCTTGGCCGCGTATGTGGTGACATCGATCAGCACAGCGAACCGCCTTGCACGCCAGAACTTGAACTAGGCTGTTCCCATAGCCTTTCAGCGCAAGGACTGCCATGCCCAGGGCGATTCGGATATTCGTGCGCGGCGTCGACGCCATCACCCGCTTCGTCGGGCGCTGCGCCATGTATCTGATCTTCGCCATCATCGGCGTGCTGTTCTATTCCATCTTCAGCAAGTCGTTCGCCAACCCGGCGATCTGGACCCTGGAAATGGCGCAATTTCTGATGGTCGCCTACTTCCTGCTAGGTGGCGCCTACGCCCTGCAACAGGGCGAGCATGTGCGCATGGACCTGTTCTACAGCCGCTGGTCGCCGCGCACCCGCGCCATCGTCGACCTGTGCACCGTGGGCCTGCTGCTGGTGTACCTGGGCTTCCTGCTCTACGGCGGCCTTTCCTCGACCCTCTACGCCCTGGAATACAACGAGACCAGCTACTCCGCCTGGTCGCCGCGCATGGCGCCGATCAAGGTCATCATGTGCCTGGGCGTCCTGCTGATGCTGCTGCAGGTGCTGGCCACCTTCTTCAAGGACCTCGCCACCGCGCGCGGGGAGACGCTGTAGATGGCCTACGAACACATCGCCCTGCTGATGTTCTCCTCGATGATGGTGCTGCTGATCACCGGCAAGCGGGTGTTCGGCGCCATCGGCTTCGTCGCGGTGGTGGCGGCCTTCTGGCTGTGGGGCCAGGGCGGTTCGGAGATGGCCTTCAGCGCGGCCATGAAACTGATGAAGTGGTATCCGCTGCTGACCCTGCCGCTGTTCGTGTACATGGGCTACATGCTCTCCGAGTCCGGGCTGGCCGAAGACCTGTACCGCATGTTCCATATCTGGATGGGGCCACTGCCCGGCGGCCTGGCGCTGGGCACCCTCGGCCTGATGGTGGCCATCTCGGCGATGAACGGCCTGAGCGTCGCCGGCATGGCCATCGGCGCCAGCATCGCCCTACCGGAACTGCTTCGCCGCGGCTACGACAAGCTGATGGTCACCGGCGTGGTGCAGGCCGGCAGCTCGCTGGGCATCCTGGTGCCGCCCAGCGTGGTGCTGGTGCTCTACGGCATGATCGCCCGCCAGCCGGTCAGCCAGCTGTGGCTGGCCGGCGTGTTCCCCGGCCTGCTGATGGCCGGTCTGTTCGCCCTCTACGTGGTACTGCGCTGCCGTTTCAATCCACGCCTCGGCCCACCGATGGCCGCCGAGGAACGCCGCACCATTACCCGCCGCGAGAAACTCGCTTCGCTGCGCGCCGGCATCGCCCCGCTGTTCATCTTCTTCAGCATGACCGGGCTGTTCCTGCTCGGTTTCACCAGCCTGGTGGAAAGCGCGGCGGTCGGCGCGGTGGCCGCCACCCTGGTGGCGCTGTTCAAGCGCCGGCTCAGCGCTGCCGTGCTGGAAAGCACCCTGCGCAAGAGCCTGGGCATCACCTGCATGTTCATGTGGATCATCCTCGCCGCCCTGTGCTTCGGCGCGGTGTTCGACGGCCTCGGCGCGGTGGCGGCCATCGAGAACCTGTTCGTGGAAAGCCTGCACCTGAGCCCCTGGCAGATCCTGGTGCTCATGCAGCTGTCCTTCATCGTCATGGGCATGTTCCTCGACGACACCGCCATGCTGGTGATCGTCGCGCCGCTGTACATCCCGCTGGTCGGCGCGCTGGGCTTCGACCTGGTGTGGTACGGCGTGCTCTACACCATCACCTGCCAGATCGCCTACCTGACCCCGCCGTTCGGCTACAACCTGTTCCTGATGCGCGCCATGGCGCCACCCGGCATCGACCTGGGCGACATCTACCGCTCGGTCCTGCCCTTCGTGCTGGTGATGCTGCTGGCCCTGGCGCTGGTGATGGTCTTTCCGCAGATCGCCCTGTGGCTGCCGCAATGGTACGCGGCCTCGGGAGGTGGCGACCTGTAACGAAACGCGGCTGCGCGCCGCGCCTGCAGTTGGAGTTGTTGCACCCCACTTTCCGGAGAACGCCATGACAACACGACGCAGTTTCCTCACCGGCGCCAGCGTACTGGCCGGCACCGCCGCCCTGGGCTCGGCGCACATCTATGCCCAGGAGCCGAAGAAGATCACCTGGCGCCTGCAGACCTACGCCGGTCCGGCGCTGGGCGAGCACGTCATCAAGCCGTCCATCGAGGCCTTCAACAAGGCCGCCAACGGCGAAATGGAGATCAAGCTGTACTACGCCGACCAGCTGGTGCCCACCGGCGAGCTGTTCCGCGCCATGCAGCGCGGCACCATCGACGCGGTGCAGAGCGACGACGACTCCATCGCCGCACCGGTGGACGTCTCGGTGTTCGGCGGCTACTTCCCGTTCGCCACCCGCCACAGCCTCGACGTGCCGGCGCTGTTCCACAACTGGGGGCTGAACGAGATCTGGGCCGAGGCCTATGGCGAGGTGCAGGGCGTCACCTGGCTGGGCAGCGGCGCCTGGGACCCCTGCCACTTCGCCACCCGCGAACCGATCCGCCGCCTGGCCGACCTCAAGGGCAAGCGCATCTTCACCTTCCCCACCGCCGGCAAGTTCCTCACCCGCTTCGGGGTGATCCCGGTGACGCTGCCCTGGGAAGACGTCGAGGTGGCATTGCAGACCGGCGAGCTGGACGGCATTGCCTGGTCGGGCATCACCGAGGACTACACGGTGGGCTGGGCCAACGTCACCAAATACTTCCTCACCAACAACATTTCCGGCGCCTGGATCGGCTCCTACTTCGCCAACTCGGCCAAGTGGAACGAAGTGCCCGAGCACCTCAAGACCCTGTTCCGCCTGTGCATGGACAGCTCGCACTACTACCGCCAGCACTGGTACTGGGCCGGCGAGGCGCGCCTGCGGGTGGAAGGCCAGAAGCTGGAGCTGACCTCCATCCCCGCCGAGGAATGGAAGACCGTGGAGGACGAGGCGCAGAAGTTCTGGGACGAGATCGCCAAGACCAGCCCGCGCTGCGCCCGGGTGGTGGAGATCTTCAAGCAATACAACGCGCTGATGGCCAAGGCCGGTACGCCGTACCGATAGCCGCCACGGTGCTGGGCACTCAACCACTTCCGCAGCCGGGGGGCCGCATGCTCGATCCACGCAACGTGAAGACCGTCGAAGACGCCAGGCGCATCGTCGAGGAGCGCGGCCTCAGCCACGTCAAGGTGGGGCTGTTCGACATCGATGGGGTGATGCGCGGCAAGTACATCAACCGCAGCAAGTTCTTCTCGGCGCTGGAGCACGGCAGCGGCTTCTGCAACGTGGTGCTGGGCTGGGACGTCAAGGACAAGCTCTACGACAACACCACCTACACCGGCTGGCACACCGCCTACCCGGATGCGCCGGTGCGCATCCTGCCGTCCAGCTGCCGGGAAATCCCCTTCGAGAACGGCATGCTGCTGTTCCTCGGCGAATTCGCCGAGCAGGCCGAGGCCGTCTGCCCGCGCAACACGCTGTTGCGGGTGATCCAGCGCTGCCAGGCGATGGGTTTCGATCCCCTCGCCGCGCTGGAATACGAGTTCTTCCTGTTCGACGAAACACCACACTCGGTGCGCAACAAGGGCTTTCGCAACCTCAAGCCGCTGACCCCGGACTGGTTCGGCTACTCGACCATCCGCAACTCGGTGCATGCCGAGCTGTACCACGAGATCCTCGACCTGGGTCAGCGCATGGACTTCCCCATCGAGGGACTGCATTCGGAGACAGGGCCCGGGGTGGTCGAGGCGGCCCTTGCCGTGGATCACGCCGAGGCCGCCGCCGACAAGGCGGCGCTGTTCAAGACCTTCATGAAGGTGCTGGCCCAGCGGCGCGGCTGCATGGCTACCTTCATGGCCAAGTGGTCGGAGCACTACCCCGGGCAGAGCGGGCATATCCACCTGTCGCTGCGCGAGCAGGCCAGCCAGCAGTCGGCGTTCCATGATCCGGCCGCCCCCCATGGCATGAGCACCCTGCAACGCCAGTTCATCGCCGGCCAGCAGCGGCTGATGCCGGAATTCCTCAGCCTGCTGGCGCCGACGGTGAACAGCTACCGGCGGCTCGTTCCCGGTTACTGGGCGCCCACCGACGCCACCTGGGGCGTGGAGAACCGCACCACCGCGCTGCGGGTGATTCCCGGCGGGGCCAAGTCGCAGCGCGTGGAGTACCGCCTGGGCGCGGCGGACGCCAATCCCTACCTGGCGCTGGCCGCCGCGCTGGGCTCGGGGCTGTACGGCATCCAGCAGGGCTGGGAACCCACCGCGCCAATCAGCGGCAACGCCTACGCGGTCGAACATCCGGCCGAGCTGGCCTTGCCGCACACCCTGTGGGACGCAGCGCAGCGCCTGAAAGCCTCCCAGGCCGCCCGCGAGCTGTTCGGCGACGCCTTCGTCGAACATTTCGCCGCGACCCGCGAATGGGAGGAACGCGAGTTCCGCAAACATGTCAGCGATTGGGAGCTGGACCGCTACTTTGAAATCATCTGATCGCCACGAGCCCCTTCCATGAAAACATTGCAATGCGTGTCCCCCATCGACGAATCCGTGTATGTGGAACGTCCCCTGGCCGAGGCACGCGACATCGCCGCCGCCCTGGAGCGTGCCGAAGCCACGTGCGCCAGCTGGAAGGCCACGCCGCTACCCGAGCGGATCGCGCTGACCCGTGAGGCGCTGCGGCTGTTCGCCGCCCGCGAGGACCAGCTCGCCGAGGAGCTGTGCTGGATGATGGGTCGCCCGATCCGCTACGCCCCCGGCGAGATTCGCGGCTTCGTCGAGCGCGCCAGCCACATGGCGGATAACGCCGAGCAGGCGCTGGCCGATATCCGCCTGCCGGAGAAACCCGGTTTCACGCGCTTCATCCGCCGCGAGCCGCGCGGCCCGCTGCTGGTCATCGCGCCCTGGAACTACCCGTACCTGACCGCGGTAAACGCCGTGGCGCCGGCGCTGCTGGCCGGCAATCCGGTGCTGCTCAAGCACTCGGCGCAGACGCCGCTGTGCGCCGAACGCATGGTCGAGGCGTTCCAGGAGGCGGGCGTGCCCTCGGGGGTCTTCCAATTCCTGCACCTGGATCACGCCGACACCGAGCGGCTGATCCAGGCGCCGCAGATCCGCCACGTGGCCTTCACCGGCTCGGTGGCCGGCGGCGCGATGGTCGAAAAGGCGGCGGCGGGACGCTTCATCGCCACCGGCCTGGAGCTGGGCGGCAAGGACCCGGCCTATGTGCGCGCCGATGCCGACCTGGCCCATGCGGTGGAAACCTGCGTGGACGGTGCCTTCTTCAACTCCGGCCAGTCCTGCTGTGCCATCGAGCGCATCTACGTGCACGAGGCGCTGTACGACGACTTCCTGGAACGCGCCATCGCCCTCACCCGCCACTACCGGCTGGGCCGCCCGGACACGCCCAAGACCAGCCTGGGCCCGCTGGTGCGCCCGGCGGCGGCGGATTTCGTGCGCGGGCAGATCGCCGAGGCAGTGGCCGAAGGCGCCATCGCCCATATCGACCCCGCCGACTTCGACCTGGACTGCCCCGGCACGCCCTACCTGGCGCCGCAGATTCTCAGCAACGTACACCACGGCATGCGCCTGATGCGCGAGGAAACCTTCGGTCCGGCGGTGGGCATCCAGAAGGTGCGCGACGACGAGGAAGCCCTGGCGCTGATGAACGACAGCGTCTACGGCCTGACGGCGGCGATCTTCAGCCGCGACGTTGACACCGCCCTGGCGCTGGGCGACCGCCTGGAGGCCGGCACGGTATTCCTCAACCGCTGCGATTACCTGGATCCCGGACTGGCCTGGACCGGCGTCAAGCAGTCCGGGCGCGGCTGCACGCTATCGGCGCTTGGCTACGAGCAGCTGACCCAGCCCAAGTCCTTCCACTTCAAGATCGAGACCTGAGCCATGGACGCATCGCGCTACCGGATGAACTGGAATTACCCGACCGCCATCCGCGTCGGTCCCGGCCGTTTGGCCGAGCTGCCGGAGGCCTGCCGCGAGCTGGGCATGCATGCGCCGCTGCTGGTCACCGACCCCGGGCTGGCTGGCCTGCCGATGGTCGAACAGGCCCTGGCGGGATGCCGGGCCTTCGGGCTGCGCCCGGGGTTGTTCTCGGCCATCAAGGGCAACCCGACAGGGCAGAACGTGGGCGACGGCGTGGCCGCCTTCAAGGCCGGACGCCACGACGGGGTGATCGCCTTCGGCGGCGGCTCGGCGCTGGATGCCGGCAAGGCGGTGGCGCTGATGGTCGGCCAGGACCGGCCGCTGTGGGATTTCGAGGATGTGGGCGATAACTACCAGCGCGTCAACGTGACCCGCATGGCGCCGGTGGTGGCGGTGCCGACTACCGCCGGCACCGGCTCTGAGGTCGGCCGCGTGGCGGTGATCACTGACGAGCAGGCGCAGCTCAAGCGGCTGATCTTCCATCCGCGGCTGCTGCCGGCCATCGTGATCCTCGACCCCGAGCTGTGCCTGGGCCTGCCGCCCAAGGTGACCGCCGCCACCGGCATGGATGCGCTGTCCCATTGCCTGGAAGCCTACTGCTCGCCGCTGTTCCATCCGATGGCCGAAGGCATCGCCCTGCAGGGCATGCGCCTGATCCATGACTACCTGCCACAGGCGGTGGCCAATGGCAGCGACCCGGAGGCACGCCTGCACATGCTGGTCGCCTCGACCATGGGTGCCACCGCCTTCCAGCGCGGCCTGGGCGCCATGCACGCGCTGGCCCATCCGCTCGGCGCGCTGTACGACTGCCACCACGGCCTGCTCAACGCCATCCTCATGCCCTACGTGCTGGAGGCTAACCGCACCGCCATCGAACGGCCGCTGTCGCACTTGGGCCGCTACCTGGGCCTGGCGCGCTGCGATGCCCAGGGGGTGCTCGAATGGATTCTGCGCCTGCGCGAAGAGATCGGCATTCCCCACAGCCTGGCCGAGATCGGCCTGGACGACAGCCAGGCCGAGCGCATCGCGCAGATGGCCGAACTCGATCCGTCGGCAGCCACCAACCCGATCGCCTTCACCCGCGCGGAATATCGGCAGCTGTTCGAGCGGGCGCTGCGCGGGAGCTTGTGAATCACCGTGTGCCGTCAATGGCGGGCAAGCGGATAATTTCCAGCCTGCGCCGAGCGAACCCACGCCCGGTGCGAGCCGCCCGGACGCACTGCGACGCCGACCCCTCCGTGCATTGATGCAGAACAGAATGACTGTTGCATCAGCCTCTCTATAATCGCCTCCCTGCAAAATGGAGGCACTATGACATCACGCGCATTACTGAGCCAAGTCGCCCTCAGGGAACGCTTGCGCCAGCTTGACCACGGCGAACTTCGCAGCTCGGGCTACTGGCTGACCAATTTCCTGATGGTAATTTCCACTGTGCTGGGCGTTTATCTGGCCGCGAAGGTGGGCCTGCAGCAGGCAATCACCTTCGACGAGATCAGCGACCTGAAGTACAGCTACAACCTGCAAACCGCCCTGGCGGACGAACTGGCCGAGAATGCGGCGGTGCTGCGCCAATACAACAGCAGCTACCTGTCCCGAGCGCTGCCGCAAGAGGAGCTGCTGCGCAACAACCCCGGCATCAGCCATTTCGTCTGGGACACCATGAAGTCCTCACCCCAGTCCCTGGAAACCCCTGGCTACTTTCTCAACGAAATCCAGCGCTTCTACCGTGCCTCCCAGCGCATCATCACCGCGCGCGAGCGACACCAGTACAGCGCCCTGCAGGCCAGTCAGCTATTGACCGAGCAGTTGGATTACCTCGGGCATCAGGTCTTGCCCCGCCTGCGCAACAACATCGCGCGTCTCCGCCAGGCCCTGGAAGCACTCGACGTTCAGGTTGCCGAGGAGATTCGGCATGCGCCGTAAGGTTTGCCCGCACTGCACGACAGCCTTTCTCACCCCGACGCGGTATCAGGACACCGATATCGAGCTGTGCCAGACCTGCGGCGGTCTGTGGTTCGAAAAACAGGCACTTAACGAGCTGCTTGCCGAACAGACAGCGGACGCCGGAATGGACTACACGCAACGCCTGGGCAACAAGGTGGGACCGACCGATCTCAAGTGCCCGGACTGCCGCGGCGCTCTCAAGCACTACCATCTGCTGCAGGATTTCACGCTGGAAGTAGATGTCTGCGCGAAGTGCGAAGGCGTCTGGGTGGAGCATGACGAGGTCGAAGCCGTACAACATTCCCCGCGCCTTCAGGGCGCGCTTGCGCGGGTCAACAAGAAAACCCACGCCGGCACCTGGCTGTTCCAGTTCTTTTCACACCTGCCCGTGGAATACAACATCCCGCCGCACCGCACCCCCTGGGTGACCTGGGCATTGATGCTGCTCAACGTCCTCATCTTCGCCAGCTACGCCGCCTATCCGGTGCTGGCCGAAAACACCATCGCCCAGTTCGCCAGCCGCCCCGACCTGATCAGCCGGGGCGACCACCTGTGGGGCTTGCTGACCTCGACTTTCCTGCACGGCAACCTGATCCACCTGGCCGGCAACATGTACTTTCTCTGGCTGACCGGCGACAACCTCGAGGAAGCCCTGGGTCACTGGCGTTTCCTGGCCCTGTACCTGCTGTGCGGAATCGGTGCCTCCGCGGTGTCGCTGTTCTTCAACTGGGGCAGCGACATTCCCAGCCTGGGTGCCAGCGGCGCCATTGCCGGCCTGTTCGCCATGTATGGCCTGTGGTTCCGCCATGCCAGCCTGACGTTCATGGTGATCATCTACCAGGTCAAACTGGCGCCGATGTACTACATGCTCATCTGGCTGGGCCTGAACTTCCTCGGCATGCTGATCGGTGAAGACGGTGTCGATTACTGGGGCCACATTGGCGGCTTCGCTGTCGGCATGATCATCGCGCTGCTGCTGCACCGCTGGGTCATCGAGCACAACCCGCTGGTCCGACTGATGTCCTCCCCGCACGCCCGCCTCGTGCGCTGAGCATGAAAAAAGGCCCGTGCATCGCTGCACGGGCCTTTTCGCTTACCGGCGGGGAGTGGCGATCAGACCACGCCCTGGGCCAGCATGGCGTCGGCAACCTTCACGAAGCCGGCGATGTTGGCGCCCTTCACGTAGTTGACGAAGCCGTTCTCTTCGCGGCCGTAGCTCACGCAGGCGTGGTGGATGGACTGCATGATGGCATGCAGGCGCTCGTCCACTTCACCGGCGGTCCAGGACAGACGCATGGCGTTCTGGGTCATTTCCAGGCCCGAGGTGGCCACGCCGCCGGCGTTGGAAGCCTTGCCCGGCGCGTAGAGGATGCCGGCCTCGATGAACAGGTCCACGGCTTCCAGGGTCGAAGGCATGTTGGCGCCTTCGGCGACGCAGAAGCAGCCATTCTTCAGCAGGGTGCGGGCGTCGTTGGCGTCCAGTTCGTTCTGGGTGGCGCACGGCAGGGCGATGTCGCACGGCAGGTTCCACGGGCGCTGGTCGGCCAGGAACTGCAGACCGAAGTGTTCGGCCATTTCGCGAATGCGACCACGACGGACGTTCTTCAGGTCCATCAGGTAGTCCCACTGCTCGTCGGTCAGGCCGGCCTCGGCATACAGGGTGCCTTCGGAGTCGGACAGCGAGATCACGCTGCCGCCCAGGTCCATGACCTTGCGCGCCGCGTACTGGGCAACGTTGCCGGAGCCGGAGATGGCCACGCGCTTGCCGTCCATGCCGCCCTTGTCCTGGTCCTTGAGCATTTCCTCGGCGAAGTACACGCAGCCGAAGCCGGTGGCTTCCGGACGGATCAGGCTGCCGCCGTAGCTGATGCCCTTGCCGGTGAACACGGAGGTCGCCTCGTTGGCCAGGCGCTTGTACTGGCCGTACAGGTAGCCGATTTCACGCGCGCCCACGCCGATGTCGCCGGCCGGCACGTCAGTGTCGGCGCCGATGTGGCGGTACAGCTCGGTCATGAAGGACTGGCAGAAGCGCATCACTTCATTGTTGCTCTTGCCCTTCGGGTCGAAGTCCGAACCGCCCTTGCCGCCGCCCATGGGCAGGGTGGTCAGGGAGTTCTTGAAGACCTGCTCGAAGGCCAGGAACTTCAGCACGCCCAGGTTCACCGAGGGGTGGAAGCGCAGGCCGCCCTTGTACGGGCCGATAGCACTGCTCATCTGGACGCGGAAACCACGGTTGACGCGGGTGCGACCCTGGTCGTCGACCCACGGCACCCGGAACAGGATGGCGCGTTCCGGCTCGACGATGCGTTCGATGATGCCGGCTTCGAGGTAATGCGGGTTGGCCTCCAGGAAAGGCCACAGGCTGCGCAGGACTTCCTCGACCGCCTGGTGGAATTCGGGCTGGTCAGGATCGCGGCGCTTAAGACGCTCAAGGAAGGAATCTACAGTGATGCTCATAATGCGACGTCCGATGGAAAGGCAAGGCGTGAAAATTCGAGGGGCGTGACTTTATCAAGCGCATCAGCACCACGGAAGTGCGAAATGTCGTTTTTATGAAACTTTTTGGTGCGAACTTATAAATCGCCGCCAGCGCCTGCCTTGCGGAGCAACGCCACATGCGCCGTGACGAGGAAGTGTAGCGAGGGTGCGACAAAAGCGCACATCAGCGGCGAACACACCAAAATGGGGCCTTATCGGCCCCATTTCCGTGCACCCCTGACGGGCGTCAGGCGAGTTTCTTGTAGCGCACGCGGTGCGGCTGGGCGGCCGCTTCGCCAAGGCGCTTCTTGCGGTCGGCTTCGAACTCGGTGTAGTTGCCTTCGAAGAAGAACACCTTGCCGTCGTCCTCGTAGGAGAGGATGTGGGTGGCGATGCGGTCGAGGAACCAGCGGTCGTGGGAGATCACGATGGCCGAGCCGGGGAAGTCCAACAGCGCCTCTTCCAGCGCGCGCAGGGTTTCCACGTCCAGGTCGTTGGACGGTTCGTCGAGCAGCAGCACGTTGCCGCCCTGCTTGAGGGTCAGCGCCAGGTGCAGGCGACCGCGCTCACCGCCGGAAAGGTCCTTGACGAACTTCTGCTGGTCGGCGCCCTTGAAGTTGAAGCGCCCCACGTAGCCGCGCGACGGCACTTCGTAGTTGCCCACCTTGATCATGTCGAGGCCGTCGGAAACCTGCTCCCAGACGGTCTTGTTGCCGCTCAGGTGCTCACGGCTCTGCTCGACGCTGGCGATCTGCACGGTTTCGCCGATCTCGATGCTGCCGCTGTCCGGCTGTTCCTTGCCGGTGAGCATGCGGAACAGGGTGGACTTGCCCGCGCCGTTGCCGCCGATCACGCCGACGATGGCGCCCTTCGGGATGCTGAACGACAGGTCGTCGATCAGCACGCGGTCACCGTAGCTCTTGCACAGGTTCTTGACCTCGATGACCTTGTCGCCCAGGCGCGGACCGGCCGGGATGTAGATCTCGTTGGTCTCGCTGCGCTTCTGGAATTCCTGCGACTGCATTTCCTCGAAGCGCTGCAGGCGGGCCTTGGACTTGGCCTGACGGCCCTTGGCGCCCTGGCGCACCCACTCCAGCTCGGCCTTCATGGCCTTGGCGTGGGAGGCTTCCTGCTTGGCTTCCTGAGCCAGGCGCGCGGCCTTGGATTCCAGCCAGCCGGAGTAGTTGCCCTCGAACGGAATGCCATGGCCACGGTCGAGCTCGAGGATCCAGCCGGCCACGTTGTCCAGGAAGTAGCGGTCGTGGGTGATGGCCACCACGGTGCCGGGGAAGTCGTGCAGGAAGTGCTCCAGCCAGGCCACCGAGTCGGCGTCCAGGTGGTTGGTCGGCTCGTCCAGCAGCAGCATGTCGGGCGCCGACAACAGCAGGCGGCACAGCGCCACGCGACGCTTCTCGCCACCGGACAGGTGTTCGATCTTGGCGTCCCAGGCCGGCAGGCGCAGCGCGTCGGCGGCGACTTCCAGCTGGCGCTCCAGGTTGTGGCCGTCGGCGGCCTGCAGGATGGCTTCCAGCTTGGCCTGCTCGGCAGCCAGGGCGTCGAAGTCGGCGTCCGGCTCCGCGTAGGCGGCATACACCGCGTCGAGGCGCGCCTGGGCGTCCTTGATCTCGCCTACCGCTTCCTCGACGATCTCGCGCACGGTCTTCTGCGGGTCGAGCTGCGGCTCCTGGGGCAGGTAGCCGACCTTGATGCCCGGCATCGGACGGGCTTCGCCGTCGATCTCGGTGTCCACCCCGGCCATGATGCGCAGCAGGGTCGACTTGCCCGCGCCGTTCAGGCCCAGCACGCCGATCTTGGCGCCGGGGAAGAACGACAGGGAAATGTCCTTGAGGATTTCACGCTTCGGGGGGACAACCTTGCTGACCCGATGCATGCTGTAAACGTACTGAGCCATGACTGACCTTGAATGAAAGAGGAGATGTTCAGGGAGGTTAGGCGGCGGTTGGGACCTGGTTTCGGCCCTCCGCCCGGATACGGCGCTTGCCACCGCATCTGCTGGCCGGCTCGTGGCGCCGGCAGGGGCTATGCGCGTGGCGGCAAAGCTACCGGAATGCGGCGGCCAGAGCAAACCAGCCGGGATACTGGCAGTTAGCCGGTAGTCAGTGCATTCTAACCCCTTCGCATCCGCCATACAGTCTGCGCCGTGCCCGACGATCGCCCGTTCCCTCGCCTCGCCGCTCACCTGTTCCGCGACCCCTTCCGTCGCCTCGGCTGGTTTCTACTGCTGATCGCCCTGCCCGCCGCGTTTCTTCCCGAGGCGGCGGCGCTGCTCAGCGGCGGGATTCTGGGTCTGACCGGGCTGGCCCTGCTGCTGCGCCGGCCGGCGCCCACCTGGCAGCAACTGGACGGGGTGCTGGGTGCAGTCGAGGAACGGCTGCTGGTCAGCGATCTGAACGGCCGCCTGGGTTATGCCAACCGACCGGCTGCCGCGCTGTTCGGCCTGTCACCCCGGGAGATCAGCGGGCGCCAGTTGGCCGAGCTGATTCCCCAACTGCACGACCTGCTGAAGAACCCCGAGGAACAGCATCTGTGTGCCTCGCAGCTGCTGCAGTTCAACCTGGACGGCGAATCACGCCGCTTTGCCGCCAGCCGCAGCCGGCTACCCAACGATAACGGCCAGAGCGGGTACGTGTGGGTCCTGCGCGACGTTACCACCGAGCAGCGCGACCTGCGCCTGCTCACCGAAACCCGCCAGCGTTACCAGGGCATCTTCGCCAGCACCGGGGTCGCGCTGTGCGTATTCGACCTGCGGTCCCTGCGTGATTACCTGCGCGCGCACCGGGTGCACAATGCCGACGACCTGGCCGCCTGGCTGGACGCCGACCCCGGCGAGCGCCACCAGGCCCTCAGCCGGCGGTTGCAGCTCACCGAGGTCAATCGCATCGCCCTGGACCTGCTGGGCGTCGACGATGTCGAGCGCGCCTGGGAGTGCCTGGTGGGCAATCATCCGATCCAGCGCTCGGGCAACCGCTTCAGGTTCATCGCTGCGCTGCTGGAAGGCCGGGCCTACCTGGAGCTGGATGCCCACCTGATCAACGGCCAGGGCGTCGAGCGCCATCTGTGGATGGTCGCCAGCCTGCCAGCCAGCGGCGCGCCACTGGACGCCATTCCGCTGAGCATCGGCGACATGACCACGCGCAAGCGCTCGGAACTGTCGCTCGCCGAACGCGAGCGCTACTGGGCGCAGATGCTGCGCGCCATTCCCGACGCCATCTACGTGCTGTCGGCCAGTACGCGGCAGCTGCTGTTCAGCAACGAACGCTTCAGCCAGTTGCTGGGCTACACGGACAAGGAGCTGCTCGGCGGCAAGCGGGCGGATCTGCAGGCGCTGGTTCACCCGGACGATACCGAGCTGTACCAGCGCCTGGGCGGCCTGCGTCAGGTGCTGAGGCCGGGACGGCTGCTTTCCGCCCAGTTGCGCGCGCGCCACCGGGACGGCTCCTGGCGCTGGCTGGAACTGCGCATGCAACCCCTCACCCAGGAGGAAGGCCGTACCGAACAGCTGCTGTGCATCACCAAGGACGTGACCGGCCAGCTGGAGTTCAGCGAGTCGCTGCGCGACAGCGAACGCCGCTACCGGCTGCTGGCGGAGAACATGCGCGACGTGCTGTTCATCCTCGATGACGAGATGCAGACCAGCTACATCAGCCCGTCGGTGCAACAGCTCAGCGGTTACAGCGCCGACTGGCTGTTGCGCAACGGCGTACAGCGCCTGATGGCCCACCCCGAGCAACTGGCGGAACTGCGCCAGCGCCTGGCGGAGCTGCGCCGCCAACTGGCCAACCCGCACGAGCAGGCCGCATTGCGCCAGGAAAACCCGCAGCAGCGCTATCTGTTCGATTGTCAGTGCCAGGACGGACGCATCCTGCCCATCGAGCTGCGCACCAGCCTGATGTGGAGCGCCGCGGGGCGCTTCGAGGGCGTGCTGGGCGTCTGCCGGGATGTCAGCCAGCAGCGCCAGACCGAGCAGGAACTGCGCATGGCCGCCACGGTGTTCGCCAACTCCACGGCGGCGATCCTGGTCGCCGACCGCCAGGGCAACATCGTGCAGGTCAACGAAGCCTTCAGTCGCATCAGCGGCTACACCAGCGACGAGGTGCTGCGCCGCCACGCTACCCTGCTGACCGCCAACCGCCACGAAGCCGAACACCTGGCCGAACTGCTCGAACGCCTCGACCAGGACGGTCGCTGGGAGGGTGAGCTGACCCTGCAGCGCCGCTCGGGAGAAAGCTATTCCGCCTGGCTGGGCATCGCCGCGGTGCCCGACGGCGCGGGCGCGCTGGCCAACTACGTGTGCTTCTTCAACGACATGAGCGAGCGCAAGGCCAGCGAACAGCACATCCACCGCCTGGCCTACTACGACGCCCTGACCCTGCTGCCCAACCGTACGCTGTTCCAGGAGCGCCTGCAGCAGGCCCTGCAGGCCGCCGCCCGGCAGCGCCACTGGGTGGTGCTGATGTTCCTCGACCTGGACCGCTTCAAGCCGATCAACGACTCCCTCGGCCACGCCGCCGGCGACCTGCTGCTCAAGGATGTCGCCCTGCGCCTGTCGGCCTGCGTGCGCCACGACGACACCGTGGCGCGCATGGGCGGCGACGAGTTCACCCTGCTGCTCAGCCCGCTGGACGACGAGACCGAGGCGCGCCGGCGGGCCATCGCGGTGGCGCAACGTATCCTCGCCAGCCTGTCCCACCCGTTCCTCATCCACGGCCGCGAGTTCTTCATCAGCGCCAGCATCGGCATCGCCCTGAGCCCGCAGGACGGCAGCCTGTCCAGCCAGCTGATGAAGAACGCCGACACCGCGATGTACCACGCCAAGGACCAGGGCAAGGACAACTACCAGTTCTACCAGGCCAACATGAACGCCACGACGCTGCAGCGCCTGGAGCTGGAGAGCGACCTGCGCCACGCCATGGAGGAAGGCCAGTTCCTGCTCTATTACCAGCCGCAGCTCGATGCCCGGGCGCACCGGCTGACCGGCGTCGAGGCGCTGCTGCGCTGGCAGCACCCGCGCCGCGGCCTGGTCTCGCCCGGCGAGTTCATCCCGGTGCTGGAAGAACTTGGCCTGGTGGTGCAGGTGGGCGAATGGGTGCTGGCCGAAGCCTGCCGGCAGATCCGTGCCTGGCAGCTGCAGGGCCTGCCGGTGCCCAAGGTGTCGGTCAACCTGTCCGCCCGGCAGTTCGCCGACGGCATGCTCGGCGCGCGCATCGCCGACATCCTCGCCAGCAGCGGCCTGGCGCCCTCGTCCCTGGAGCTGGAGCTCACCGAAAGCATCCTGATGCGCGACGTCGGCGCCGCCATGCAGGTGCTCACCGTGCTCAAACAGATGGGCCTGTCGATCGCCGTGGACGACTTCGGCACCGGCTATTCCTCGCTCAACTACCTCAAGCAGTTCCCGATCAACGTGCTGAAGATCGACCGCAGCTTCGTCGACGGCCTGCCGGACGGCGAACAGGACGCGCAGATCGCCCGCGCCATCATCGCCATGGCCCACAGCCTGAACCTCTCGGTGATCGCCGAGGGCGTGGAAACCCGCGAACAGCTGGAGTTCCTGCGCGAGCACGGCTGCGACGAGATCCAGGGCTTCCTGCTGGCCCGGCCGCTGAGCGCGCAGGCACTGGAGGACAAGCTGCGCAACGGCGTGGTCACCCGCCTGGAACAGCACGCCGAACCGGCGCTCTGAGCCAACCCGGACGGAATTGATACGCAACGTGAGCCCCGCTCACGATGCTCCGCCGGCGCATACCCGAGGGCGCGCGGATGGGTTAGAATCCGCGCCTTCCTTACACCGCCCAGCTGATTCCCAGGGGACCGCCATGTTCAGCCGTGATTTGACCCTCGCCCGTTTCGACGCCGATCTGTTTGCCGCCATGGAGCAGGAAGCCAAGCGTCAGGAAGAACACATCGAGCTGATCGCCTCGGAAAACTACACCAGCCCGGCGGTCATGGAAGCCCAGGGCAGCGTGCTGACCAACAAGTACGCCGAAGGCTACCCGGGCAAGCGCTACTACGGCGGTTGCGAATACGTCGACGTGGTCGAGCAACTGGCCATCGACCGCGCCAAGCAGCTGTTCGGCGCCGACTACGCCAACGTCCAGCCGCATGCCGGTTCCCAGGCCAACGCCGCCGTCTACCTGGCCCTGCTGAACGCCGGCGACACCATCCTGGGCATGAGCCTGGCTCACGGTGGTCACCTGACCCACGGCGCCAAGGTCTCCTCCTCCGGCAAGCTGTACAACGCCATCCAGTACGGCATCACCGACGAAGGCTTCATCGATTACGACGAAGTCGAGCGCCTGGCCGTCGAGCACAAGCCGCGCATGATCGTCGCCGGCTTCTCCGCCTACTCCCAGGTGCTGGACTTCGTCCGCTTCCGTGAAATCGCCGACAAGGTCGGTGCCTACCTGTTCGTCGACATGGCCCACGTGGCCGGCCTGGTCGCCGCTGGCGTGTACCCGAACCCGGTGCCGTTCGCCGACGTGGTCACCACCACCACCCACAAGACCCTGCGCGGTCCGCGTGGCGGCCTGATCCTGGCCAAGGCCAACGAAGAGATCGAGAAGAAGCTGAACTCCGCCGTGTTCCCGGGCGCCCAGGGTGGCCCGCTGGAGCACGTGATCGCCGCCAAGGCTGTGTGCTTCAAGGAAGCCCTGCAGCCCGAGTTCAAGGCCTACCAGCAGCAGGTCGTGAAGAACGCCCAGGCCATGGCCGAGGTGTTCATCCAGCGCGGCTTCGACGTGGTGTCCGGCGGCACCCAGAACCACCTGTTCCTGCTGTCGCTGATCAAGCAGGACATCACCGGCAAGGACGCGGACGCCGCCCTCGGCCGCGCCTTCATCACCGTGAACAAGAACAGCGTGCCGAACGACCCGCGTTCCCCGTTCGTCACCTCCGGCCTGCGCATCGGCACCCCTGCCGTGACCACCCGCGGCTTCAAGGAAGCCGAGTGCCGCGAGCTGGCCGGCTGGATCTGCGACATCCTGGCCGACCTGAACAACGAGGCGGTGATCGACGCCGTGCGCGAGAAGGTCAAGGCCATCTGCGCCAAGTTCCCGGTGTACGGCAACTAAGCATCCACGCAATGCAAAAAGCCCGGCAAATGCCGGGCTTTTTGTTTGCGGTTTGCATAGAGGCGGCATTACACCAGTTCGACGCTGCACCCGAGACAGCCAGCGCCATTCGCCAGGCCACAGACGCAGGGCGGACAACGCACCCACCAGGCGCAGGGCGGACAACGCTTTATTTGTCCGCCAAACAGGCAACTCCGAAGCACCAAGCACGACGCCGTGCGGACCGCCCGGCGGACAGGTGAAGCGATGTCCGCCCTACCGGATGATGCGGCCCGCCCTGCTTGGCATTACTCGAACAACGCATCCAGCGCCTGCTCCAGGCGCGTCACGGCGATCACCTGCAACCCAGCCGGCGCTTCCTTCGGTGCATTGCCCTTGGGCACGATGGCGCGCTTGAAGCCGTGCTTGGCGGCTTCCTTCAGACGCTCCTGGCCGCTGGGCACCGGGCGCACCTCACCGGACAGGCCGATCTCGCCGAACACCAGCAGGTCGTGGGGCAGCGGGCGGTTGCGCAGGCTGGACATCACCGCCGCCATCAGCGCCAGGTCGGAGGCCGTCTCCAGCACCTTCACGCCACCCACCACATTGAGGAACACGTCCTGATCGTGGGTGGGAATGCCGCCGTGGCGGTGCAGCACCGCCAGCAGCATGGCCAGGCGGTTCTGGTCCAGGCCCAGAGTGACGCGGCGCGGGTTGGCCAGGTGGCTGGTATCGACCAGTGCCTGCACCTCCACCAGCATCGGTCGCGAGCCTTCCCAGGTGGCCATCACCACGCTGCCGGGCACGGATTCCTGGGCACGGGTCAGGAAGATCGCCGAGGGGTTGGAGACTTCCTTCAGGCCGCGGTCGGTCATGCCGAACACGCCCAGCTCGTTGACCGCACCAAAACGGTTCTTCACCGCGCGCAGCAGGCGCAGGCGGCCGTCGGACTCGCCCTCGAAATACAGCACAGTGTCGACCATGTGCTCCAGCACGCGCGGGCCGGCCAGCGCGCCTTCCTTGGTGACGTGACCGACCAGGAAGATCGCCGTGCCGCTCTGCTTGGCGAAGCGCACCAGCAGCGCCGCGCTCTCGCGCACCTGGGCCACGCCGCCGGGGGCGGACTGCAGCTGCTCGGTGAAGATGGTCTGGATGGAGTCGATCACCATCACCCGCGGCTTTTCCTGGCGGGCGGTGGCGATGATGGTTTCGATGCAGGTCTCGGTCATCACCTTGAGCCTGTCCTGCGGCAGCTCCAGGCGCCGGGCGCGCATGGCCACCTGCTGCTGGGATTCCTCGCCGGTTACGTAGAGGGCGGGCAGCCGCTGGGCGATGTTGCACAGGGTCTGCAGCAGGATGGTGGACTTGCCGATGCCGGGATCGCCGCCGATCAGCACCACAGAGCCGTCGACCAGGCCGCCGCCGAGCACGCGGTCCAGCTCGCCGGAGGCGGTGGAGAAGCGCGGTACTTCCTCGACGCTGACTTCGGCCAGGGTCTTGAGCTGCGCCTGGTCGCCAGCCCAGCCGCTGCGCCCGCTGGCGCCGCTCGGCGCGCTTTCCACCAGGGTCTCGACCAAGGTGTTCCAGGCGCCGCATTCGCCGCACTGCCCGGCCCACTTGGGGAAGGTGGCGCCGCACTCGGTGCAGCCGTACATGCGTTTGGCCTTGGCCATGAGACCGGATCTCCCTCGTCAGCGATGACGGGGGATCATACGAAAAGACTGGATATATTTACAGCGGTCAAAGGACCTGAAAATGCGCACTGGCGACAAACAGCACGACCAGACCGGCCAGGGAAAGGTAGTTACGCATGGCGATTCTCCTCGGGATGGATCAACGGAACGCAGCCTATGCCGCGTAATATCTCGATGCCATTAAGAATTCCCAAAGTGCCCAATAGTCACATCGTATGCACCGCAACGGTCGGCAACGGCGCAACGCAACGGCTATAACCAACACATTCCACGTTACTTCGAGGAGATGCCCGCATGAGCTTCATCAGTGAATTCAAGGCGTTCGCCGTTCGCGGCAACATGGTGGACATGGCCGTGGGCATCATCATCGGTGCCGCGTTCGGCAAGATCGTCTCCTCGCTGGTGGGCGACGTGATCATGCCGCCGCTCGGCGTGCTGATCGGTGGCGTGGACTTCAGTGACCTGGCCATCGTGCTCAAGGAAGCGGTCGGCGACACCCCGGCGGTGGTGCTCGCCTACGGCAAGTTCATCCAGAGCATCATCGACTTCCTGATCATCGCCTTCGCGATCTTCCTGGCCATCAAGTTCATCAACCGCCTGCGCCGCCAGGAAGAGGCCAAGCCCGAGGCCCCGCCGGCGCCGACCAAGGAAGAAACGCTGCTCACCGAGATCCGCGACCTGCTGAAGAGCCGGCAAGACCGGCTCTGAGGAGCCCGTAGGGTGGATCGCGCTTCACCGATCCACCAAGGCGCCGCCAAGCGGCGCGCCCTGCCGGCGCGATGGTGGACAAGGAGAACGTTGTCCACCCTACGAAGTTGTGACCGCCCTGCACCGTCGCCGGGCGATTCCGCCATCAACCGGCTTCTGCCGCCAGCGGCCGCAACTCCACCTTGCTGACCCGGCGATCGCGTACCTCGCCTACCGACACCTCCCAGCCCTCGGCTTCCACCCGATCACCCACTACCGGCAGGCGGTTCAGCAAGCTCATCACCAGTCCGGCCAGGGTCTGATACTCCTCGGTGGGATCGATGGGGAAACCAACCGTCTGGCACAGCACCGCCAGGTTCATCGAGCCGCTGACCCGGTAGCCGCCTTCCAGCGTTTCAATGTCCGGACTGTCCATTTCACTGGCGTCGGGCAGCTCGCCGGCGATGGCTTCGAGGATGTCGGTCAGCGTGACCATGCCTTCGAAGGCCCCCAGCTCGTTGATCACGAACGCCACGTGGGTCGAGGCCTGGCGCATCTGCTCCAGGGCGCTGAGCACCGAGACGCTTTCCGGCAGGCTCAGCGGCGTGCGCAGCAGGGCCTCGATATCCGGCTCCTGGCCGGCCAGCAGCGCATTGAGCAGCTCCTTCTTGTGCAGGTAGCCCAGCGGCTCGTCCACGGCGTTGCCGCGAATCACCGGCAGGCGCGAATGCGGCGATTCCAGCAACACCTGGCGGATGGTCTCGCGATCCTGGTCCAGGTTGATACGGTCCACCTGCATGCGATCGGTCATCGCCGTGCGCACCGACTGCTCGGCGAGGTTGAGCACGCCACGGATCATCAGACGCTCGCGGCGCTGGAACGGCTGGGTTTCCGACGAGCCGTCACCCACCAGGTCGACGATAGCCTCGCCCACCTGATCAGCCTCGACACGCCCGCCCAGCAGGCTGAGCACCGCATCGGCGGTGCGCTCGCGCAGCGGGCGCTCGCTCTGCAGGTTGCGCTGGCGGCGCGAACGGGCCAGTTGGTTGAACACCTCGATGAGAATCGAGAAGCCGATGGCCGCGTACAGGTAGCCCTTGGGAATGTGGAAGCCCAGGCCTTCGGCGGTCAGGCTGAAGCCGATCATCATCAAAAAGCCCAGACACAGCATGATCACCGTGGGGCGGGCGTTGACGAATGCCGTCAGCGGCTTGCTCGCCACCATCATCAGGCCCATGGAGATGATCACCGCCGCCATCATCACCGGCAGCTGCTCGACCATGCCCACGGCGGTGATCACCGCATCCAGGGAGAACACCGCGTCCAGCACGATGATCTGCGCCACCACCGGCCAGAAGCGCGCGTAACCCTTGCTGCCGCCCGCCTGGTGCATGCGGCCTTCGAGGCGCTCGTGCAGCTCCATGGTGGCCTTGAACAGCAGGAACACGCCGCCGCCCAGCATGATCAGATCACGCCCGGAGAAGCTCTTGCCGAGGATGTCCACCAGCGGCTCGGTGAGGGTCACCAGCCAGGCGATGCTGGCCAGCAGGCCCAGGCGCATCAGCAGCGCCAGGCTGAGGCCGATCAGGCGCGCGCGGTCGCGCTGATGCGGCGGCAGCTTGTCGGCCAGGATGGCAATGAAGACCAGGTTGTCGATACCCAGCACGATCTCGAGGACGATCAGGGTCAACAGACCGAGCCAGACGGTGGGGTCGAGGAACAGTTCCATCAGGGGTTAACGCTCATGTGACAGGAAACGGGAACGCGCAGACGCACGCCGGCAGCGGCCGGCGCGCGAAAGACACGGTATACGGGAAGATTGCCGAGCGGGCGGCACGGCAGCGTCAGGTGCGCTGCGCGGGGAGGCTGATCCCCCGGCGAGGCCGGGGGAGGTCGAGAGTCGGTGTCCATATAACCCGAGGGCTGGGAAACGAACGGCGGAATTTACGGCAAGCGCGGCACCGTGCAAACAGCCATTCGTAACCAGTTCTTACCAGTAGTTCTCCACCGCGACCTGGCCGGGGCGGCGGGTGAGGCTCAATTGCAGGTCGCGCGCCTTGAGCAGCAGACGGGTGTCCTCGATCATCTGCGGGTTGCCGCAGAGCATGATGCGCGAGTGCCCGGGGCTGAGCGGCAGACCGGCAGCGCGTTCCAGTTCCCCGGTTTCCAGCAGCGTGGTGATGCGCCCGTGCAACGCACCGGGCCGCTGCTCGCGGGTGATGGTCGGCAGGTAGGTGAGCTTGTGGGCGTGTTCGGCCAGGTAGTCGCGCCGTGCGAACCCGTTGATCAGGTCCTGATAGGCCAGCTCCCGGGCCTCGCGCACGCTGTACACCAGCACAATGCGCTCGAAGCGCTGCCAGGCCTCGAAGTCCTGCAGGATCGACAGGAACGGCGCCACCCCGGTGCCGGTGGCCAGCAGCCAGAGGTCACGACCGTCCCCAAAGCGGTCCAGGGTCAGATACCCATAGGGCTGGCGTTCCACCAGCAGCTCGTCGCCCGGGCCGAGGCGGCGCAGCTCGCTGGTGAACTCGCCGTCCGGAACCACCACGGAGAAGAAGTCCAGGAACTCGTCGTGGGGCGCGGAGACCATCGAGTAAGCGCGCCACACCAGGCTGCCGCTCGGCTTGCGCACCCCCAGACGGGCGAACTGCCCGGCCTGGAAGCGGAAGCCGGCATCGCGGGTGGTGCGCAGCGTGAACAGGCTGGGCGTCAGGGTCTCCACGGCCAGCAGCCGCTGGCGGGTGAACTTCTCTTCGCTGGCCGTCATACTTCGCACCTCCACGTGGCTCCGGTTCGCCGCCAGACTACGCCTAATCCGCTTTCGGGAAACCCGCCAGTTTTCATGCCTATTCTCGACACGCCCTTCGCCCGCCTCGACCTGATCCGCCAGCCCGAGCAACCGAACGACCCCCTGCAGGCGTTCGACGCCGCCGACGAGTACCTGCTCACCCATCTTCATGAACAGGGGCTCGCTGCCGATGAGCGGGTGCTGGTCCTCAACGACAGCTTCGGCGCGCTGGCCTGCAGCCTGGCGCCCCATGCCCGGGTGACCAGCAGCGGCGACTCGTACCTGGGCCATCTGGCCCTGCAAAAGAACCTGGGACGCAACGGCCTCAGCGCCGCGCCGCTGTTCGTGCCGGCCAGCACCACCCCCGAGGGGTCGTTCGATGTGGTGCTGATCCGCATCCCGAAGACCCTGGCCTTGCTGGAGGAGCAACTGATCCGCCTGCACGGCCGCCTGGCGCCGAATGCCCGGGTGATCGCCGCAGCCATGATCAAGCACCTGCCGCGCGCCGCTGGTGACCTGCTGGAGCAGTACATCGGTCCGGTACAGGCCTCGTTGGCGGTGAAGAAGGCGCGTCTGCTGTTCGCGACACCCGAGACGCGCCCGGCGCCGAGATCGCCCTACCCGACCCGCTACCGGCTGGATCAGCCAGCCATCGAGCTGCTCAACCATGCCAACCTGTTCTGCCGCGAAGGGCTGGACATCGGCACCCGGGCCTTCCTGCCGCATCTGCCGAACGGACTGGGCAGGGCACGGGTCGCGGACCTTGGCTGCGGCAACGGCATCCTGGGCATCGCTTGCGCGCTGGCCAATCCCGAGGCACACCTGACCCTGGTGGACGAGTCCTACATGGCCGTGCAGTCGGCCGCCGAGAACTGGCGGGCGATCCTCGGCGAGCGCCCGGTGGAGATCCGCCCCGGCGACGGGCTAGCCGAACAGCCGGCTGGCTCGCTGGACCTGGTGCTGTGCAACCCGCCCTTCCACCAGCAGCAGGTGGTCGGCGACTTCCTCGCCTGGCGCATGTTCCAGCAGGCCAAGCGCGCCCTGACGCCGCGGGGCGAGCTGTGGATCGTCGGCAATCGCCACCTGGGCTACCACGTGAAGCTCAAGCGGCTGTTCGAGCGCGTGGAGCAGGTAGCGGCAACGCCCAAGTTCGTGGTGCTGCGGGCAATTCGCTAGCCAGTCAGCGACTTGCGCCTGTGCGCGACCGCTGGCGCCCCCGGAAGAAAGGGTCCCGGGAAGCCACAGCGGCATAGATCAGGAACAGCCCGAATAGCGCCAGGCCGAACAGACCCGACCTACCGTCGGGCAGCTCGCTGCCAAGTACGAACAACAGCGCCAGCAGGGCGCTGCCCAGGCCATGGCGCAACAGGCGCAGCCCCCTGCGTCCCGGCCGCGCGCCGCCCAGTACACGGCGGCTCAGCCGCAGGTCGTACAGCTCAAGGGGACGCAGCAGAAACGACCAGGCCGCCATCAGCCCCCGCACGATCAGCGCCACGATCCCTCCCTGGAAGGCCAGCACCAACAACTCCAGCAACGCATCCAGCCCGCCGGCGCCGTACTCGCCCCAAGGCAACAGCAGGGTCAAGGCCAGCAGCCAGAGCAACAGGGTGGTGTGTTTCCAGCCTTCGCGGGGCGGCATCAGGACCTGCCAGGCCTGCACATCGGGCGAGCCATAGCGGGCCCAGACGTGCGGGTAACGCTGGGTCAATTGGTCAGCCAGGCGCGCGCATGCCTTCCAATCCTTCCCGCGAAAGTGGCGGGTGAAGCGCAACCGTTCACCTTCGTGCATGGGCGACAGCAACAGGCGGGCAGCGCGCGCGCCAGCCTTGCGTGGTACGCCGGTGGTCCGCAGCCAGTCCTGCAGGCGGGCAGCGAAGGCCTGCTCCCGACTCTGCCGCCACAGGGTTTCCCAAGCCTGGGGAACCTCCGGAAAATCCGCCTTCGACCAGCCGAAGCGCCTGCACAGCGGCTTGAACAGGGCCGCACCTTCCGGCATGGCCAGCACGCGTGTAAACAGGTCGCGCTGGAAGAACTCGCGCTGATCGAACGCCTGTAGCCAGGGCTGGCCGAGCACCCGGTCGAGCCGTTTCAGGAATGCCCTGGCGCCTTTGCGCTGCAGGCGCGCGCACAACCTGCGCGCATCCTGCTCTGCCAGACGGCGGGCCAGGTGTTCCAGCTCGCCGGCCGACAACCGTACATCTACCGACACGAACCAGCCCAGGCGCCGGATCGCCCAAAGCAGCAGCTCGCGCCCATCGTCGCCAGCCGCCAGGCACTGGGCCAGGACCGCCTGTTCGAATGCAGACCGTTGCTGGCGATACTCCGCCTCGCTGAGCCATTGATCCAGGCGCTCCGCCGGCTGCCCGACCAAGCGCTGCACCGGGCCCGGCATCGGCACGGCTGGCGGCGTGACGGGCGCCTCCGCGCTAGGCGCCGGCGACCCGGACGGCGGAGCTTCCTCGCGCAGGGCGTGTTCGTAGGCCTCTCGCAGCCGCTGAAAGCCCTGCGGATCGGTATCGGGCCGATGGACCTTCAGCAACTGGGCGTAACGGCGCTTGACGGTTCGGGAATCAGCCTGCGGCTCCAGCCCCAGCACCTCCCAGCAGCTCATCGCCCCACTCACAGCACACCCTCAAAGGCGTCCAGCTGCCGCTCGATCTCGGCGCGCAGCGTATCGATGCGCGCAGTGTCCTGGCTTTCCAGGGCCTGCTGGAAGGCGCGTCCCAGCTCGGCCACGTGAGCGCGGGCCTCACCCAGGCTTTCCTCGTACAGGCGATCGATCCGGGCCAGGACCCGTGTATTGACCTGCTGTTCGCGGGGATGCACCTTGAGCGCCGCCAGCGCCAGTAAACGCGCGGCGATCTCGTCCGGAGCGAGCACGCCGGGATTGTGTTCAATGACCAGCCGGTGGTGCTCGCCGGTCAGGGGAATATGCACATCCGCCTCCAGCAGACCATTGATGTCGTAGGTGAAGCGCACCCGCAGCTCCACCTCCTCGGCCTTGCGAGGGGGCACGGCGATGGCCAGCTCGCCCAGGAAGATATTGTCCTTCACCAGGCGGTTCTCGCCCTGGAAGATGCGCACCACCACCTCGGTCTGGCCATCGTGCACCGTGACGATGCTCTTTTCCCGGCTGACCGGCACCGTGCAGTTGCGCTCGATGATCGGCAGGTAGTGGCCACTTTCCAGCTGCCGGCCCAGTTCGACGGACGTTTCGATGCCCAGGGTGTAGGGGCATACGTCGGTGAGCACCACATCTTCCAGGGCCGCGTCGCGTTGCTTGAGTGCTGCCTGCACCGCCGCGCCCTGCGCCACCACCTGGTCCGGTTGCAGGTGCATGGCCGGAATGCGCCCGAACAGACCCGCTACCAGGCGTCGCACCAGTGGCATGCGCGTGGCGCCGCCCACCAGCACCACCTCGTCCAGATCCGCGGCCTTGATTCGGGCATCGCGCAACGCGCGTTCCACCGGTCGACGCAAGCGTTCCAGCAACGGTTCGGCAAGATGCTGGAACTGCTCGCGGGTAATGGTTTCCTCCCAGCGCCGCCCGTCCTGCTGCAACAGGAACGTCATCCGCTCGTGTTCACCCAGGCCATGGCGCACGCGGCGCGCCTCGCCACGCAAGCGGGCAGGCAGGTGCGAGCAGTCACCGTCCAGCGCTGTCCGCAGCCCAGGCTGCCTGGCCAGCACATGGGCGACGATCGCCTCGTCGAAATCCTCGCCGCCCAGGAAGTTATCCCCGGCCGTGGCGCGCACCTCCATGACGCCGTCGAACATTTCCAGGATCGACACGTCGAAGGTGCCGCCGCCCAGGTCGAAGACCAGAAAGGTGGACTCCTTTCGTTGTTGCAGGCCATAGGCCAGGGCGGCCGCCGTAGGTTCGTTGACTAGCCGCTCGACGCGTAGCCCCGCCAGTTGCCCCGCCACCCGCGTGGCTTTGCGCTGGGCATCACTGAAATAGGCCGGCACGCTGATGATTGCCTCGGTGACCGGCTCGCCGCAGAAGCGTTCGACATCTTCCTTGAGGCTGCGCAACACCAGCGCCGACAGCTCCTCGGGACGGAACATGCGCGCGCCCAGGCGGACCTCCCGCTGGCTGCCCATGTAGCGCTTGAACAGCTCGCAGCTGAGATGCGGGTGGGTCTGCAGGCGCTGGCGCGCCACATCGCCCACCAGCACCAGGCCCTGATCGTCCAGGCCGACCACGCTCGGGGTCAGGGTTTCACCCAGGGCATTGGGTACCACATGCGCCACTCCGTCACGCCAGAAGGCCACCAGGCTATGGGTTGTCCCCAGATCGATTCCCACCACCATTGGCAACTCCACCACCACCCGGTACGCAATATGGCCTGAAAGGCCCGTTCCAGAGCGATTTGATCATTCCAGGACGCTTCCGGTCAAAGTCCTGGCCCACCGATTGCATTTCACTGGCTTTGCCGGCCCGGACCCTCTGCGCCGAACCACGAACTGGTATGATGCAGCGCTTTTTTGCCCCCGCCCTGCACAGCCGCAATTGCTCCTGGGAGATACCCATGCTGGAAAAGCTGTTCCAACTCCGTGCGCACAACACCACCGTGCGAACCGAGATCCTGGCCGGTCTGACGACCTTCCTGACCATGGCCTACATCCTGTTCGTCAACCCGTCGATGCTGGCCGCCACCGGCATGGACCAGGGCGCGGTGTTCGTCGCCACCTGCCTGGCCGCCGCCATCGGCTCTTCCCTGATGGGTCTGCTGGCCAACTACCCGATCGCCCTGGCGCCGGGCATGGGCCTGAACGCCTTCTTCACCTACACCGTCGTGCTGACCATGGGCTACACCTGGCAGGTCGGCCTGGGCGCGGTATTCCTGTCCGGCGTGCTGTTCTTCCTGCTGTCGGCCTTCAAGGTCCGCGAATGGATCATCAACAGCGTGCCGCTGCCGCTGCGCGCCGGCATCGGCGCCGGTATCGGCCTGTTCCTGGCAATCATCGCGCTGAAGAACGCCGGCATCGTGGTCGACCACCCGGCCACCCTGGTGGGCCTGGGCGACCTCGGCGCCGGCGGCCCGCTGCTGGCGTGCCTGGGCTTCTTCCTGATCGCCGCGCTGGCCTACCGCAGGATCACCGGCGCGGTGATGATCGGCATCCTGGCGGTCACCGCCCTGTCCATCCTGCTCGGCCTGTCCGAGCTGCAGGGCGTGGTCTCCGCGCCGCCGTCGCTGATGCCCACCCTGCTGGAACTGGACATCATGGGCGCGCTGGACATTGGCCTGGTCAGCGTGATCTTCGCCTTCCTGTTCGTCGACCTGTTCGACACCTCCGGCACCCTGATCGGCGTGTCGCAGCGCGCCGGCCTGGTCGACAAGAACGGCCACATGCCGCGCCTGGGCCGCGCCCTGCTGGCCGACAGCACCGCCACCATGGCCGGTGCCGCGCTGGGCACCTCGACCACCACCAGCTACGTGGAATCCGCCGCCGGCATCGGTGCCGGTGGCCGTACCGGCCTGACGGCCTGCGTGGTCGCCCTGCTGTTCCTGCTCAGCCTGTTCTTCTCGCCGCTGGCCAGTTCGGTGCCCGCCTACGCCACTGCGCCGGCACTGATGTTCGTCGCCGTCCTGATGCTCAGCAGCCTGGCCAGCATCGACTGGAACGACCTGGCCGTGGCCGCTCCGGTGTCCATCGCCGCACTGGCCATGCCGCTGACCTTCTCCATCGCCAACGGCATCGCCTTCGGCTTCATTGCCTGGACGGCCATTCACCTGCTGGCCGGCCGCTGGCGCGAACTGAGCCCGGCCATGTGGGTGCTGTCGGCACTGTTCGTGGTCAAGCTGGCGCTGTTCTGATCCCTGCCCATCGCGGCTGAAGCCCCCCTGGCTTCAGCCGCGATTGTTCAGCTACCGACGGCCGGTCCCCCCGGCCGTGCATTCGGCTCCGGATCGGTGGAAAATCGCCGCGCGAATTTTCCATCCTGCGGCCCTGCCGTCCTTACCCACACGAGTTGCCCATGATCCGTCCGCAAGACGCCGCCGCCTATTCCGCCCAGCTTGCCGACAAGCAGGCCCGCCTGCGCGAGCTGCTGGCGCCCTTCGCTGCCCCGGCCCCCGAGGTGTTCGATTCGCCCCTGAGCCATTACCGGCTGCGTGCCGAATTCCGCCTGTGGCGCGACGGCGAGCAGCGCCACTACGCGATGTTCGAGCCGGGCGACAAGCGCGCACCGATCCTGCTCGACGACTTCCCCATCGCCAGCCCGCGCATCAACGAACTGATGCCACGCCTGAAGGCCGCCTGGCAGGCCAGCGAGACCCTGGGCCACAAGCTGTTCCAGGTGGAATTCCTCACCACCCTGTCGGGCGACGCGCTGATCACCCTCGCCTATCACCGCCCGCTGGACGATGCCTGGGAGCAGGCGGCCGAGCCGCTGGCGGCGATCCTCGGCGCCAGCATCGTCGGCCGCTCGCGGGGCCAGCGCCGGGTGGTCGGTCGCGACTACGTCAGCGAAACCCTCCGCGTGGCGGGCCGCGAGTTCCGTTACCGGCAGCCGGAAGGCGCCTTCAGCCAGCCCAACGGCGCGGTCTGCCAGAAGATGCTCGGCTGGGCCTACGACGTCCTGGGCGAGCGCGACGACGATCTGCTGGAGCTGTACTGCGGCAACGGCAATTTCACCCTGCCGCTGGCCACCCGCGTGAACAAGGTGCTGGCCACCGAGATCAGCAAGAGTTCGGTGAATGCCGCGCTGGCCAACCTGGCCGACAACGGCATCGACAACGTCACCCTGGTGCGCCTGTCCGCCGAGGAGCTGACCCAGGCGCTCAACAAGGTCCGTCCGTTCCGCCGCCTGGCCGAGGTGGACCTGGACAGCTACCGCTTCGGCACCGTGTTCGTCGACCCGCCACGCGCCGGCATGGACCCGGACACCTGCGAGCTGACCCGCCGCTTCGAGCGCATCCTGTACATCTCCTGCAACCCGGAGACCCTGGCGGCCAACATCGCCCAGCTACACGACACCCACCGCGTCAGCCGCTGCGCGCTGTTCGACCAGTTCCCCTGGACGCACCACATGGAAGCCGGGGTTCTGCTGGAAAAGCGCTAAGAACGTAGAACTGTAGGAGCGGCTTCAGCCGCGATGCTCTTTCGCAACAACAGCCCAAAGCATCGCGGCTGAAGCCGCTCCTATTAGAAGCAGGCGAAAATCTCCGCCCCACAAAAAAGCCCGCCAATCGGCGGGCTTTTTCGCATCCGGGAATCGCTTACTGCTGCGGCGGCAGCAGGGTGATTTCCACGCGACGGTTCTGCTGACGACCGGCAGCGCTGTCGTTGCTGGCGATCGGCTGGTTCGGACCGGCGCCGTAGGCGGAGATGCGGTTGGCCGCCACGCCGTTGGCGGTCAGGTAGTTGGCCACGCTCATGGCGCGGTTGTTGGACAGGGTCTGGTTCAGCTGCAGCGAACCGGTGCTGTCGGTGTGACCGACGATCTGGATGCCGTTCTTGTTGAACTCCTTGAACACCAGCACCAGCGAATTCAGGGTGTCGTAGAAGCTGGCGGAGATGTCGGCGGAGCTGGAGGCAAAGGTGATGTTGCCCGGCATGATCAGGATCAGGTTGTCCCCTTCACGCTGGACCTGCACACCGCTGTTGACCAGGGTCTGACGCAGCTTGGCTTCCTGCTGGTCGACATAGGCACCGTAGCCACCGGCGGCCAGGCCGCCCACGGCGGCGCCGATCAGTGCGCCCTTCTTGCGGTCCTTCTTGCTGGAGGTGGCGGCACCAACGGCGGCACCGGCCACGGCGCCGAGGCCACCATAAACACCCACCTTGCCCGCCTGTTGTTCGCCGGTGTAGGGGTTGGTGGTGCAACCGGCCAGCAGTGCCACGCTGGCAGCAACGGCGGTCAGGGTACGCCAGTTCTTCATAACGACTTCCTTCGGATTCGTGTGGTTGGATTTTGGCATCGCCCTTCGAGAACGGGCGCCGCCAGAAGTTCCGCGCCAGATTATCAGCCTGGCCAGAGAAAGACAGCCGGTGCGCTTGCTCCCTCGCGCGCCTGAGGCGCGATTCACGCCGTCACGAACGGGTTGGCGCGCATCTCTTCGCCCAGTTGCGTATCCGGGCCGTGCCCGGTGACCACCGTGGCCTCCTCATCGAGCACGTACAGGCGCTCGCGGATCGAACGCTGGATGGCGGCGAAGTCGCCGCCCCACAGGTCGGTCCGCCCGATGCCGCGACGGAACAGGGTGTCACCGGCGATCAGCAGCTTGTCCTGGGGGAACCAGAAACTCATCGAGCCGGGCGTATGCCCCGGCGTGTGCAAGGCCACACCGCAGCCGCAGGCCAGTTCCTCGTCGTCGGCCAGCCACTGGTCCGGGTCCGGCACCGGCTGGTAGGGCACGCCGAACAGCCGGCACTGCATCTCCAGGTTGTCCCAGAGAAACTTGTCGTCCTTGTGCAGGTGCAGCGTGGCGCCGGTCAGCTCCTTGAGCCGGCCGGAAGCGAGGAAGTGATCCAGGTGCGCATGGGTATGGATGATCGCGACCAGCGTCAGCCCGTGGGCGTTCAGCCGCGCGAGGATCATCTCCGGCTCGCCGCCCGGATCGACCACCAGCGCCTTCTTCGAGACGGGGTCGCCGATCAGCGTGCAGTTGCACTGCAGGGGGCCGACGGGGAAGGTTTCGCGGATGAGGGCGGGCTGGGTCATCGGAACGCTCTGGACGGAAATGGCACGGCGCAGAGGGTGGCTCAGACAGGGAGGATGATCAACCCACCGGCCGTTGACGGGCGTAGGGCACGGTTCCGGCCGCCACGGTGGCCAACGCGTTGCGTTGACCATCCTACGGCTGCCGTAACGGGCGGAGGCACGCAGCCGAAGACTACGATTCCCGCGCGGTGTCATGCCTGGGCAAGCCCAGCGACACCAGCGCCGCCAGCAGCACGAACGCGCTGGACACCCACAGGCAGGCCTCCAGGCCGTAGGCCTGGAACACCCCGCCGGAGAGCAGCGTGCCGATCAGCCGGCCCAGCGCGTTGGACATGTAATAGAAGCCCACGTCCAGCGACACGCCGTCCTCCTTGGCATAGCTGACGATCAGGTAGCTGTGCAGCGAGGAATTGATGGCGAACAGCGCGCCGAACAGCAGCAGGCCGCCGATCAGTACCGCCTGCGCCGGCAGCGCGCTGTGCAGGCCCAGGGCGATGGCGGCCGGCAGGCCGGCCAACAACAGCGCCCAGACGAAGGCGGCGCGGCCGTCGGGAACCCGGCCGCTGCGTTTGCCGGTGAAGTACGGGGCAACGGATTGCACGATGCCGTAGCCGATCACCCAGCTGGCCAGGAAGCCGCCGACCTGCCAGAAGTCC